>NZ_JAUBQS010000002.1:0-185837 GCF_036701355.1 Microcoleus sp. Pol12B3 | reverse complement strand
CAGTTGTCGAAAGACAAGAGTCGAGCGAGCATTATGAACCAGAACCGATTGTCGAAAATCTAGAAGTTTCAGAAACCATAGAGTCGATCGACTATTCTCAACCAGAATCCGAACAGATTACAGAAACACCAGAGGAAATAAGCGATTTAGAACCTGAAATGCAACCAGTCGCAGAGTTTCTGGAAACTGTAGAAAGACAAGAGTCGATCGAACATCCTCAACCAGAACCGATTGTCGAAAATCTGCTCATTGTCGAAACAGTAGAGTCGATCGAAAATCCTCAACCAGAACAGGTTGTCGAAAATCTGCCCGTTGTTTCAGAAACGGTAGAGTCGCTAGAGCCTTCTCAACCAGAACCCGAACTGATTTTAGATACACCAAATTTGATCGAGCCTTCTCAACCAGAACCGATTGTCGAAAATCAGCTCATTGTTCAAATGGTAGAGCCGATAGAGCCTTCTCAACCAGAACCCGAACTGATTTTAGATACACCAAATTCGATCGAGCCTTCTCAACCAGAACCCGAACTGATTTTAGATACACCAAAGTCGATCGAGCCTTCTCAACCAGAACCGATTGTCGAAAATCAGCTCATTGTTCAAATGGTAGAGCCGATAGAGCCTTCTCAACCAGAACCCGAACTGATTTTAGATACACCAAATTCGATCGAGCCTTCTCAACCAGAACCCGAACTGATTTTAGATACACCAAAGTCGATCGAGCCTTCTCAACCAGAACCGATTGTCGAAAATCAGCTCATTGTTCAAATGGTAGAGCCGATCAAGCCTTCTCAACCAGAACCCGACCTGATTTTAGATACACCAAGGTCGATCGAGCCTTCTCAACCAGAACCCGAACTGGTTTTAGATACATCAAGGTCGCTAGAACATTCTCAACCAGAACCCGAACTGATTTTAGATGCGCCTAAGTCGCTAGAACATTCTCAACCAGAATCCGAACCTGTTGTAAAAAATCGACCACTCAAAAAAAAGCCACAACCGAGTAGCGATTCTCGACCACAACAGCAACCAGTTAGCAAAAAGCGACAAATAGAAAGAAAAAAACAGGATAGCGACGGCAGCGAAACACCATCTGCCGGCGACTCAGAATGAACCAATTACCAAGGGCCAATTACCCATTCCCAATTCCTAAATGTTAGTAATGATTAGTAATATTGTCGCAATTTACCGGAAAGAACTACAAAGCTATTTTGCATCGCCATTAGCCTATGCCATCGCAGCAGTCTTTTGGCTAATCACCGGCTACTTTTTAATAGCCATCCTCCTCGCTCCCGACGGGTTAATTCCCCAAATCGGCCAGCGAGACCAAATGGGAATTACCGAACCTCCCATCGACGTAGCCTACGAATTTCTGCAACTATTTCTGCGAATCATGGGTTCCCTTTCATTGTTCGTACTACCCGTACTCTCAATGGGACTTTACGCAGAAGAACGCAAACGTGGAACCTTAGAACTATTAGCAACATCGCCCTTAACAAACTGGGCAGTTGCTACCGGCAAACTCCTCGGTGTTTTAACATTTTATACCACCATGTTGGTGCCCCTGCTGTTCTGCGAGGCGATCGCCCTCAGTTCATCAACCCCACCCGTACCCCCCGGAGTTCTTCTGCTAGGACACGGCGGCTTAATCTTACTAGCTGCAGGAGTATTGTCCCTCGGAATGTTTATTTCCTCCCTCACCGACAGCACAATTTTATCCGCCATCCTCACCTTCACTCTAGTATTATTTCTGTGGGTGATCGATGCAGCCGCCGTCGCTATCGGTGGCTCCTTCGGAACGGCATTAGGACATTTGTCGCTGCTAACAAATTACACCAATCTTGTCAAGGGAGTTTTCGATACCAGCAGTTTAATTATGTTTGCCAGTTACATCATTTTAGGAGTATTTCTGACCGCGCAATCCATAGATGCCTTGCGATATCAGCGTTCTTAAAAACATGGGGGAAGGCCTCGCAAAATAAAGAGGAAAGAGTGGCAAAGTAAAAATTTTGGAGAGTTGCACATTAAAGGAGACACCACCAATTCCCAATGCCCCCTTCCCAATCCCCAATTAATGTTAGTTATTCCACTAATTACTTGAAAAATGAGATTTATCAATCCAAAAATCGACTTTGCGTTCAAAAAAATATTCGGTTCCAGCGACAGCAAAGACATCCTGATTAATTTTTTAAACGCCATCCTTTATGAAGCACAGCCTGTCATCGAAGACTTAGAAATAATCAACTCCCAACCAGAAAATCAAACTCTCGGAGTCCAAGACACACACCTAGATGTAAAAGCCATAATTAACGGTGGCAGAATCGCCCTAGTTGAAATTCAACTCCTCAACGTGCCTTCCTTCGGCAATAGAGTTTTGTACAACGCTGCCAAAAGCTACAGCCAGCAATTAACAGGAAAAGAACGCTACGAAAGACTAAAAACAGTAATTTCTTTAAAAATTGCCGACTTTGAAATGTTTGAAAATCAGCCAGAATTCATGTCGCGGTTTGTTTTCCAAGAAAAAGAGCAACAGTTTGACTATCCCGATACAGAAATAGAATTAGTATTTATCGAACTGCCCAAATTTAGCAAGGAATTAGCAGCATTAGAAACAACCGCTGACCAATGGATTTACTTTCTAGAAAATACCAGCACTCTGGAGACAGTACCAGAAACATTGAGGGCTGTACCAGAAATTGAGAAAGCTTTTAGCATTGCCAACGAGGACAACTTCACTCAGCAAGAATTAAATGAATTGCACAACCAAGAACTGTGGATTCAAGACCAGCAGATTGCCATAGATGTAGCAAGAGAACAGGTGACAAAAACCGCTCAACTCTCGTTAATATTGCGTCAGCTAGTGCGGCGCTTAGGCACAATACAACCGGAAACCGAAAACTGCATCCGTCAATTAGGTATACAGGAATTAGAAGAACTAGGAGATGCCGTGCTGGATTTCAATAAACCGTCAGATTTAACAGCATGGTTGCAGGCTAATTCGATATAGAATAACATCCTCGATCCGGAAATTTTTCCCTCAATATTTACCTTATGAAAATTAGCAAAACAAATTGGAAATACGTTTTTTTGCTGGGTCCCCTCCTCATCGCAGCGGGGGTAACAGCAGCACTTGTATCTGGAGTATGGGACCCCCTGACAGTCGGTTTAGTTATTGCCGGAGCCGTGACGATCGCACTTTGGCTGCTATATTTGAGTTACGAACAAAGCTTTTGGGGGCAGCGTTCCACTCAAGCCAGCACCAACGCCCTGATTGCTACCCTCGCCGTCTTTGTGATACTCGGAGTAATTAACTTCATAGCCGTTCGCTATCCCGTCCGCATCGACTTAACCGAAAGCCAACAATTTACCCTTGCCCCGCAGACTCAACAAATACTCCGAAACCTGCAACAAACAGTCAAAGTTTGGGTATTTGACCCCATCCAAAACCCGCAAATAAAAGAATTGTTGCAAAGCTACAAACGCGAGGGAGGCGAAAAGTTCCAATTTGAGTTTGTTGACCCGCAGGCCCAACCGGGAAAAGCGCGGGAATTTAGTATTACTAGCATCGGAGAAGTTTACCTGCAATCCGGAGACAAAAAACAGGTACTGCAAAAAGGTGGCACTGCTTTTGGTAGCGACCCAAATCAAGGGCTTTCAGAGATAAAACTTACCAATGGCTTAGAAGAAATCCTGAGCACTCGCGTTGCTACAGTTTACTTTTTGCAAGGCAAAGGCGCCCGCCCGATAAAGGAAGGTCAAGGCGGAATTCAGCAAGCTGAAAAAGCTCTGAAAGATAAATACTACAACGCCCAAACGCTGAATTTGACCGAACGAAAAGAAGTGCCAGAAGATGCAGATGCTTTAATCGTTCCGGGGCAGGACAAACCGTTTTCCGATACAGAAATTAAAGCACTAAAAGCTTATCTCGATCGCGGCGGCAGTTTATTGTTAATGGTAGACCCGGCAACTGATACGGGATTGGACAAAATGCTGCAAGAATGGGGTGTCAAACTAGACACCCGTTTAGCCATCGATGCTTCGGGAACTGGTCAAAGATTTGGCCTGGGCCCCACGGTTCCCACAGTCAGGCGCTACGGCGAACATCCGATTACTCAAAGTTTTGGTACTGGCATTTCATTTTATCCGTTTGCGCGTGCTTTGGAAACATCGCCAGTAGAAGGGATAGAGGAAAAACCGCTGATTTGGACGAGTCAGGAAAGTTGGGCGGAAAGCGATTTGACTACTAAGAAATTGGAGTTCGATCAAAAGACCGATCGACAAGGCCCGCTATTATTAGGTGTAGCTTTAGTTCGATCGTCCACTGCCAGCACTCCCTTAAAGCCCTCACCTTCACCAACACCAACACCCGTCACGCCTTCACCCCAAGCATCGCCGACAACATCACCATCACCCATAACTGCACCATCACCGACAACATCACCATCACCCATAGATTCACCATCGCCGACAGATTCACCATCGCCGACACCTTCGCCATTGCCGACAGATTCACCATCGCCGACAACTTCCCCATCGCCGACAACTTCCCCATCACCGACAACATCACCATCGCCGACAACATCACCATCGCCGACAACTTCGCCAACAGCTTCCCCAATCAGCTATTCAGTGATTGTCTCGCAAGAAGCAACGCCTCCAGCATTACCGACGACTTCGCCAACACCGGCAGCATCTCCCACAGCATCTCCCACAGCATCGGCAGAAAGTTCGCCAACACCAACACCTGCAGCATCTCCCACAGCATCTCCCAGTCCAACCGCAACTCCTTCCGCGCCTTCAACTCCTAGAAAAACATCGCGAATGGTAATAATTGGCACATCTCAATTTGTTACTAACGGTTGGTTTGACCAACAACTCAATAGCGACGTGTTTCTCAATTCAGTCAGTTGGTTGAGTAAACCCGACCAGCAAAGCTTTTCTATCAGTCCGAAAAAAGCTACCAACCGCCGTATTAACATGACGACCATCCAAGTAGGATTGCTGGTGTTAGCTTGGCTAATTTGGCCTTTACTCGGACTGGGAATTGGTGGCGCTATCTGGTGGAAGAGAAGATAAGTTCGCCAACAAATTCTCTAAGGAATTTAACGGATTTATTTGCCTCTTTCTGGTTTTTTCACCTCTTAGCCATTACCAATTGCTAATTCCTAATTCCGCAAGGTGCGCGACCGGGCGCACCTTACCCATTGTCAATTCCTAATACTTCGGCTACGCGAGCGTACAAGTTCCTAATTCCTAACTTCCCTAGGGTGCGTCTCTTACCAATTCCCCATTCCCCATTCCCCATTACCATGCCGAATTCGCTGTTACTATGAAATTGCAGAAAAATACATTAGTATTGATAGCCGTCGCGCTGAGCATGACGGGGTTGGTTGCTTTGTTCGAGATGCAAGTGTCTCCGAAACAGGAAGCCGCTAAGGAAGAAAAACAGAAAATTTTTGCTTTTAAGTCCGATCGCGTACAATTCTTTACAGTCAAAACTCCCGACAAAATATTGACTTTTGAGCGAGTTTATGAAACAAAAGGAGGCAAGTCTAGCTGGGAAATGAAATTGCCAGTGCAAGCACACGCGAGTCAGGCATCGGTGGATTTTTTGCTCGACAGGCTGGCAACAGGAAAGAGCGATCGCACGATTAATATTACTGCTGCTCAACTGCCAGAATTCGGTCTCGACCAACCCCAAGCTACAGTCACAGTAAAACTGGACAACCAGGAAACTCACCGCCTAGTTTTAGGCAAAACAGACTTTAGCGGCCGCTTCTTGTACGCTCAAGCCAATCCGCCGGAAGCGCCCCCTCAAAATTCAGCCGAAAATTTGCCCGTGCTGCTAGTACCTTTTGACTTTAAAAATGCCACTCAGCGACCTTTGTCAGAGTGGAAAAAAGCAGAAGCACCCAAAACAGAGAAACCGCAAAAACCCTCTCCCACGCCAAGTCCTGAGAATCAATAGATGGCCGATCGATCGGAGATGTTGCACCATTCTCAATAAGCCTTTTATGAAGAGGCAAGATGCCTGTTCCACAAAGAGTGCATTTTCTTGTGGAACAGGCCCGAAAGCCTGTTGCTGACAATGGTGCGCTCTGGGATAGAATTTAAAGAACAAATCCCAAAACCTGTTACATCCAACATTCCTCACCTAAAATACAGACAAGTCTAAACTTAAACTGTATTTAAGTGGCGTGCATTACCCCCAGGAAAGGGCGAATATGTTTCAGACAGCACTCAACCAAGGTACGACAGCAACGGATACAGCGCTTGACGTTGAACTCCGCAAGGTCTTTAAGGTATTTAACGGCGAAACCGCAGTCCGCGGAGTTGACCTCAACATCCGCCGAGGAGAATTTTTTAGCATCCTCGGGCCCAGTGGCTGCGGCAAGACTACGACGCTGCGCTTAATCGCTGGGTTCGAGACTCCCTCAGCGGGCGAATTGATGATTCGGGGCCAGTCGATGACCAACACTCCAGCTTACCGCCGTCCGGTAAATACTGTTTTTCAAAGCTACGCTTTGTTCGGACACATGAATGTCTGGGACAATATAGCTTTTGGATTGCGGATCAAAAAGCTGGGGAAAGCAGAAATTGAAGAACGGGTACGGGAAGTTTTGCAATTGGTGAAAATGGAATCTTTCGCCAACAGGTTTCCCGGTCAAATGTCGGGCGGTCAGCAGCAGCGGGTGGCTTTGGCGAGAGCTCTGGTAAATCGACCGGCGGTTTTACTGCTGGACGAGCCGTTGGGTGCTCTGGATTTGAAGTTGCGGAAGCAGATGCAGTTGGAACTGTCGAATTTGCATCAAGAATTGGGTTTGACTTTTGTGATGGTGACTCACGACCAAGAAGAGGCGATGAGTCTGTCTGACCGGATTGCGGTGATGCACGAGGGGAGGATTGAGCAAATTGGCTCTCCTGAAGAAATTTATGAGTGCCCGCAGACGGCTTTTGTGGCCGATTTTATTGGCGATACGAATTTGTTTGGGGGTACGGTAGAATCGATCGACCGATCGACTATCACAGTTCGCACATCAGCCAATCTGAAAATAGTCGTTCAGCAGTCGGATATGTGGAGTGGCGTCACAGGCGACTCTGTGGTGGTCAGCGTCCGGCCCGAAAAAGTATATTTGAATCTCTACCAGCCGGAAGTGTCGGTCAACTGTTTTGAAGGGCGGCTCAAAAATACTATGTATATGGGGACGCACGTTCATTACGTGGTTGAGTTGGCGTCGGGCGATAAAATTACTGTACGCCAGCCAAATACCGGTGGCTCTTTCCCAGACCCGCACACGCCGATTTACGCTTATTGGGGAACTACTGATTGTCTCGCTTTGACCGATCGAGCCTAATTGGGAAACGAAGGAAGAAGGAAGAAGGAAGAAGGAAGAAGGAAGAGGGGGAGAATGGGAGAATTTCCCCATTACCAATGATTCCTTATTACAAATTCTCAAATCTAAAATCGAATTTCCCAATCCCCAATTCCCCAATCTAAAATCTAAAATCTAAAATCTAAAATCTAACTGTGCCTCCGACTAACTTACCAATTTCCAGGATTTTCCCGGCTAATTCTACACGCCGTCAGTTCCTAAAAAATTCGGCGGCCACAATTTCCGGTTTAGCTCTTTCGAGTTGTGGCTGGCGACTTGCAGACGTACAATCTGCTCCTCCCGTCAAAGGTGCGGCAGACAAACTTTTCATCTATACTTGGGCAGGCTATACCGATGAAGCTTTGCTCGATCGCTTTGCCGAAAAAACCGGCATTCGCGTAGTGGCCGACGTGTTTAGTTCCAACGAAGAGATGCTGGCGAGAGTTCAAGCCGGTGGCGCCCGCGCCTACAGTATCATTTACCCATCTGATTACATGGTGGTTCAAATGACGGAACTCGGGCTGTTGAGCCCATTAGACCATTCGGTTTTGGGCGGGCTCGATCGGCTAAAAAAACAGTTCCAAAACCCTGTCTATGACCCAGGAAACCGCTACAGCGTGCCTTTGAGTTGGGGAACCACAGGCTTGATTTACAACACCGAACAACTCAAAGAAGCTCCTGAAGATTGGGACTATTTGTGGCAGCACAAACAGGAGTTAGCAAAGCGAATGACGCTGGCGAGTGATGTTCGAGAAGTCATGGGCGCTGCGTTGCGGATGCTGGGCTATTCTCTGAATTCTACAAATCAAGAGCAAGTGAAACAAGCTTACCAAAAGTTGGTGGAACTCAAACCGGCGATCGCATCTTTTACTACTGATGCTTGGCGGCCTCAAATGCTGACGGGGGATTTGAAGGTAGCTATGTGTTATTCTTCTGATGCTAATGAAGTAATTTCAGATAACGATAAATTGAAGTATATCGTCCCCAAAAGCGGTTCTTCTCTGTGGACTGACACTTTAGTAATTCCTCAAGGTGCTCCCAATCCCGAAGCAGCTTATAAATGGATTAACTTTCTCCTGCAAGCCGATGTCGCTGCTTCTTTAGTAGAGCGCCTCAGTTTTTCAACTCCTTCGGAAGATGCTTTTAGTTTGTTGACGCCGGAAGTCCGCGAAAACGAGATTCTTTTCCCTTCGGAAGATATTTTGAAAAAGTGCGAAGGTGTGGCTCCTGTAGGGAAATTTATGGAAGTTTACGATCGCTATTGGACTCAATTAACCAGCGGCTAATCATCAAGCCGAGGGCGGGTTTTACACGCAATCTCTAATTATAACCCAATATTTACACAAACTCGCCCCCGCACAGCAGATCGCCCAGTCTATCCGTATTATATCCGCGTTAATCCGCGGTTAAAAACTCAAAAAAATTGATCTATGGCTGTTTCAACTAGAACTCCCCCTCCTATTCCTCCCAATTCTCCATTGAAGGCTGAAACTGTTTCCCCGTGGTCTGCTTGGGCGGGGCCACTGGCATTGTTGGGCCCTTCTGGCTTGTTGCTGCTTTTATTATTAGTCATACCAACCCTGGTGATTTTTCAGCTTAGTTTGGTGCCGAATATTAAGCCAGGAGATTTGGTGAATCCTTCGGGAATCGGCAATTACCTGCGAGTGTTTGAGCCGCTGAATTTGCAGGTGATGGGTCGATCGCTCTTTTTCGCCACGGGGACTACTATTCTGTGTTTGCTGCTGGGATTTCCCGTCGCTTACTGGATCGCCCTCAATGTCCCGAAAAAGTGGCGGAATTTAACTTTGTTAGGCTTTGTGTTGCCGCTGTGGACTTCTTCACTGTTGCGATCGTATGCTTGGATTACAATTCTGCGTCCTACAGGGGTTCTCAACTCGCTGCTGGCACTTGTAGGCATTCCTCCTCTGGAATTGCTTAATCAAAGTTCCGCAGTTTTAATCGGCATGGCTTACAGTTATTTGCCTTATATCGTGACAATTCTCTACGCTTCTTTGGAAAAGTTAGACCGCAGGTTGCTAGAAGCATCTCAGGATTTGGGCGCCAATCCAGTGGAAACTTTCTGGAAAGTGACAGTACCTCAAACGATGCCAGGAATTGCTGCGGGTTCTTTGCTAGTATTTATTAGCTGTTTGGGCGATTTTGTCGATCCGGAGTTGCTGGGTGGAGCTTCTAGTATGACGGCGGCTCGTTTAATTTACAATCAGTTTTTGGGGGCTACTCAAAATTGGGGGCTGGGTTCGGCTCTGAGTATGGTATTAATCTTTGTAGTGAGTATAGGAATTGCCCTTTTGCTGAAATATGGCGATCGTAATGCAATTTAAGTTAGTTGACTGTTAACTGTTGACTGTTCCATAACCAATTACTAATTACCAATTACCGATTACCGAGAAATGGAAAATACCGCCGACAATCCACAGGAGGAAATACAAGCCGATATGTACTTAAAACCTAAATTTAAGATTTCTTGGCAGGTAATATTTGCCGTTTTGATGTTTTTTTATATGTACCTGCCTATCCTGGTACTCACATTTTACAGCTTTAACAAATCGCGTTTTAGCGCCGGTTGGGAAGGATTTACTTTAGATTGGTACGTTAAATTATTTAGCGATACGCGGATTTTAGTTGCCCTGAGAAACAGTTTAACTGTTGCTGTTTGTGCAGTTGCAATCTCGGCTGTACTCGGCACTTTGATGGCGGTTGGTTTAGCCCGCTACCGCTTTCCTGGCAAGAGTTTATATCAGGGAGTTTCCTACTTGCCGATTATTATTCCAGATATTGCGACCGCAGTTGCTACTCTGGTATTTTTAGCTGCGCTGGCTATTCCTCTGAGTTTGTGGACAATAGTCGCCGCTCACATTGTGTTTTGTCTGGCTTACATCGCCCTAGCTGTTTCTACTAGATTGGCCGATTTAAACCCGTATTTAGAAGAGGCTGCCTTGGATTTGGGTGCAACGCCTGTTGAAGCTTTTATTCAGGTTTTGCTCCCTCAATTAATACCCGGAATTGTTTCAGGTTGTCTGTTGTCTTTTGTCCTCAGCATGGACGATTTTTTGATTGCGAGTTTTACCGCAGGTAGCGGGACTACAACTCTGCCGATGGAAATTTTTAGCCGGATTCGGACTGGGGTAAAACCTGATATTAATGCTCTCAGTGTGCTGTTGATAGTAGGTTCGGGAGGATTGGCATTTTTAGCGGAATATTTGCGCGGCAGGGGCGAGCAAAAACGGACTCATTAGTCCTTAGTCCTTAGTTCTTATTCCTTGGTGATTGGTTATTAGTCAATACGGTTAAGTTAGTGCTAAAAAAACAGATGGTGCGTAGTGCGTAGGTTGGGTTGAGGAACGAACCCTCCGTTTCACTCCGCCCAACATTTTCGCTACAATTTTCCTTAACTGAACCGTATTGGTCTATGAATAGACCGAATCAGGATTGTAGACCTTCTTCCCTGTTGATAAAAACGACGTTTATTTCGAGTTAACTTCATTAATTCTTGTACGAGTTCAGAATGTCGCTCGATATAATTTATCCACTGCTCTCCATCTAAGCTAACGCCAAATGTACTCTGTCTACGGTATCTTGCTCTTCCTGTGGGGGAGATATTTTACCATCTTGAATATCCTGTTTTGGATACTTGTCATGGCTCCACTCAGCAAAAATCTTAAGTGCTTAAAATTTTTTGTCGTTCCTCAAATAACTGTTTTGCAAACTGATAAAGCTCTATGTCTAGCAGATTTTGTTCGGCAATTAAATGTAAAGTTTGCTGATTAATATTAGAAGTTTTCGGTTTGTTTATCCCGACATTTTCTGCAACCATTTGAATTTGCGACCAACCCAGATGTCTGCTGAAAGTTCCTAAACTTTCAGCAAACCGCTCTTGAATGCCAAAAGTATAGTAGTGAAGTAGGTTGTGTTTAGCTTGTTCTAGCATATTACAGGAACAATGACCGTAAGGTACTTTCCAGCCAGCTCCCGATAGCATTCTCACCTGCAAATTATCAAATTCTATTGATTGTTTCCAAGAGATTAAACTTTCAAGGCTATGTTCCGTTCTGCCGAATACGTGGTAGTAAAAAGAGATGACTCGCTCTATTGGTTCGCGCAAGAGCGTGATATAATGAAAAGTATCGACAGGCAATAAATTATGAATTCCAAAAGGTTTATGTCCGCTAATGGCTCTCAGCTTCACCAAGCCATTAAAGTTTCGATCGTTTACGTCAGGAAGATACTGAAAATAACTTCTCAGTTCATTAAGTAATTCATCTGCATTTTTTGTCGTTACAGTTGGATCATCATAAAACATAAATACAGCATCTTTACCATACTGTTGCATGAGAATATGACGCAATGATGTTCCTGCTGTCTTCGGAATATGCGTAAAAATAATTAAACCTTTCTGGAGATTTTGAGCAAAATTTTTGGCAGCTTTCATTTTTGATTATCTACTTTCAAGTATCAGATGTCTGGCAACTAAGTCAACGAGTAATTTCAAGAATAAGAGAGTTGCTTATTATCGGACATTAGGAGTATGTTTTTTATGTTTACGGGCTAATAAAATCCCATGAACTTGTTTCATATTTACTGCTATTTTAGATGCCTGGATATTTTTTAATTGATTAAACTTTTCTCAGTACAGTAATAAATTTATTGAGATTTTTTTAGTTAACTCTTTTTCAACAAGCTTGAGCTGAGCTTGCTCATAGCGATAGAGGAATAATTTTAAATTTTTTTTTGAGCCCACACGTGAAAGTAAATCCTGTAATCGATAACAAATAATTGCTGAATAAGTTTTTCGAGTTTATTTGTCTAAATTTTTGCTATTAATATACCCTTTCAGTGATTGCCCTGTCAAGAAAAATCCAAATAGCTCTCAAACTCTCTCACAATCAAGTTTTCAGCATTTGTGTCTGCCTCGCATAGGTAAAAATCACTGCAAACCCACCCCTAGTAAAGCTTTCAGGCATTAAAATTCACCCCTTCTCTCCTCCACCTCTAGCCCACTAAGGTTCAGTTAGTGCTAAAAAAACAGATGTGCGTAGTGCGTAGGTTGGGTTGAGGAACGAATCCTCCGTTTCACTCCGCCCAACATTTTCGCTACAATTTTCCTTAACTGAACCGTATTAGGTTATTAGTCATTAGTAATTGGTGATTAGTCACAAAAAAACCCGGTTTCTCAAAGAAACCGGGTTTCTGAAGCGGTAAGGTGCGTGGCCCGGCGCAGTCTACAGCCTAAAGAGGTTCTGCGTCTAACACCCCATTGCTGCTATTTTGCTGCTGGTAATTTCACCTTAGTAGCCAAACCTACTGCTTCCAAAAGTTGAATGGTCATCCAAGTGAAGTCTATTTCCCACCAATTCATACCGTGACGTGCAGAGTATTGAAAAGCGTGGTGGTTGTTGTGCCAGCCTTCGCCATAAGTCAACAGCGCAACCCACCAACAGTTAGTAGAACTATCTTCGGTTTCGTAAGTGCGGTAGCCAAATTTGTGAGTGGCGCTGTTCACAAACCAGGTGCAGTGATAAACGAAAACTAAGCGGACAAAAATTACCCAAACTACAAAAGGCCAGCCTGCTGCTAAGTAAAGCAAGACGCCAAAGGCGATTTGAATTGGCAGAAAGTAATTTTGCAAAAATTGATAAAACGGGTCGCTTGAAATGTCTTTTGTGCAGCGGGAAATTTCAGCGTGAGCTGGACCTTTATATAGCATCCAGCCGATGTGACTCCACCAAAAACCCTTTTGGGCATTGTGAGGGTCGAGGGCATTTTGGTCAGAGTGGGTATGGTGCAATCGGTGCAGCCCAACCCAATCAATTATTCCTCCTTGGCAGGCAAGGGCTCCGCAAAATGCTAGAAAGTATTCTACGAATTTTGGTGTCTGAAAACTGCGGTGGGTGAGCATACGATGCCATCCGAGAGTTATTCCCAAACCGCCGGTTATCCAGTGCATGAATACTGTTAAACCAACTGCTGTCCAATTGAAGTTACTGGGTAGCAGGGCGAACAAAGCGCCGATATGAAGTCCTGCTAAACTAATAACGTGCTTCCAATTGTAGTGGAGTTTTTCTTGCGTTGCTATTGTCATTCTTTTTTTGATTTCTGATGAGATGCCGACCGGGATTCACGCATAATAGTTTGGATTGAGCAGTGAACTTTTTTTGCTGCACACTTGCCCAAACTAATAAAGAATCAATGATAGATTTGGGATTAGGATTGAAAAAGATTTACGGTTGTATTTTGAAAATAAAAAATTTGGCTGCCAAACAAAATTTTTTGTTCCCAATTATATTATAACTGATTCTGGTTTTGGTTGGGTCGATCGCACTAGAAGATGCGAGGTTACTTCAACCCAACCTGTATCCGATCGCAAAAAACAGGATTAGGCATTGGTCACTAGCCATTAGTCCAGAACTGATGACCTACAACCAATGACTAATTGCCGATCGCTATTTTTCTGCTAATTTCACTTTGGTTGCCAAACCCAGCGATTGCAGCAGTTGAATTGTCATCCAGGTGAAGTCGATTTCCCACCATTGAAGACCGTGGCGAGCTGAGTATTGAAAAGCGTGGTGGTTGTTGTGCCAGCCTTCGCCGTAGGTAAGCAGGGCAACCCACCAGCAGTTGGTCGAGCGATCGCCCGACTCGTAGGTGCGGTAGCCGAATTTGTGGGTAGCGCTGTTAACCAGCCAAGTGCAGTGGAACACCACCACAATCCGCATAAACACGCCCCAAACCACGAAAGACCAGCCGCCTAATAAATAAAGCAACACACCGAAGACAACTTGGATGGGGATAAAATATGCTTGGAGAAACTTGTATACTGGGTCGTCGCCGATGTCTTTAGTAAAGCGGGGGATTTCAACTCTGATCGGGAGATCCGAGAGCATCCAGCCCATGTGGCTCCACCAGAAGCCTTGATTGGAATCGTGGGGATCTGTTTCGGTGTCGGAATGTATGTGGTGTAACCGGTGCATTCCTACCCAGTCGATCGGGCCACCTTCACAGGAAAGCGTACCGCAAATAACTAGAAAATACTCTAGCCATTTCGGTGTTTGAAAACTGCGGTGGGTGACGAGGCGGTGATATCCGAGAGTAATTCCTAAACCACCTGTTACCCAATGCAGGAAGACTGCTAGCCCGACCGCAGACCAGCTAAAATTACCCGGCAGCAAAGCAAATAAAGCACCGATGTGCAGAAAGGCCATAAAGCCTACGACAGGCCAATCAGGAGAAGTTTTTTTGGAAGTTGCAATCGTCATGAATATATTATGTTTACAAACTAGGGGCCGCATCTACGCCATAATGAACAGCGCGCACGCAAAGGGTGAGCGAGGTATAGATGAATAGCGTTTCACGGCTACAGGAAGCAGAACAGGCACTCTTTCAGATTTTTTCTGGTATTGACACTACAGTCAAGCAAAATCTTCAACGAGTCTTAAAAGCTTTTCGCAGCCACCGGGTTGGAGTCCACCATTTTGCAGGGGTTACGGGTTACGGCCACGATGATTTGGGTCGGGAGACTTTGGACGGGGTGTTTGCCGAAGTGGTAGGGGCCCAGGCCGCGGCTGTCCGGGTACAGTTTGTTTCGGGTACTCACGCGATCGCCTGTGCTCTTTTTGGCATCCTGCGTCCTGGTGACGAAATGTTGGCAGTGGCTGGTTCTCCCTACGATACTTTAGAAGAAGTGATCGGCTTGCGGGGGCAAGGTCAAGGTTCACTGCTTGAGTTTGGCATTAGTTACCGTGAGTTGCCTCTAACTCGCGAAGGAAGTTTGGATTGGCAGGCATTGAGCTCTACTATTTCAGCAAAGACTCGCCTGGTTTTTATCCAGCGCTCTTGCGGCTATTCTTGGCGGTCGAGTTTGTCTATTTCTGAGATCGAAAAAATCGTCGCCATAGTCAAACATCAGAATCCTAACACAATTTGCTTTGTTGATAATTGTTACGGAGAGTTTGTTGATGATTGCGAACCTACTGCTGTGGGTGCTGATCTGATGGCTGGTTCTTTAATCAAAAATCCGGGCGGTACGATCGTCCCTGCTGGAGGTTACGTTGCTGGGAGGGCTGATTTAGTAGAGGCGGCAACTTGTCGCTTGACGGCGCCGGGAATTGGCAGCAGCGGCGGCGCAACTTTTGATTTGAATCGGTTGCTGTTTCAGGGTTTGTTTATGGCTCCCGGTTGTGTGGGGGAGGCGATGAAGGGCAATCATTTGACGGCTTATGTTTTTTATAAGTTGGGTTATCGAGTGAATCCTATGCCTTTGGCTAGAAGACGAGATGTGATTCAGGCGATCGAATTCGGTTCTGCTGATAAGTTAATTGCTTTTTGTAGGGCGGTTCAGCAAAATTCCCCCGTCGGTTCGTATTTAGATCCGGTGCCGGCTCCGATGCACGGGTATGAAAGCCAGTTGGTGATGGCTGGGGGTACTTTTATTGATGGGAGTACGTCGGAGTTTTCGGCTGACGGGCCTCTGCGGGAGCCTTACGTGGCTTTTTGTCAGGGCGGAACTCATTGGACTCATGTATCGATCGCTCTTGAGGATGCGATCGAGGCTGTGGGCCCAGCAGCTAAGTAAGTTGTAGGGACGGTGCGGTATGGGAGATCCCTGGGTTTGCATGGTGATTTTTGGGGATTTTTTGACCGCAGATGCAGGCAGATTGACGCTGATGAACGCAGATTAGAAGATGTATCCGGGGTCGGCTGCTGGGAGTGGGTTCGCCTTCGATCGCGCCGGAACCGGTACACAGGATCGGAGTTAAAATTAATATCGCTGTATTTGCGAGTTTACTCAGCATTTTTGAGTGATTGAATATCCCCTTGCATAATTATGCTGACATTGCGCGAAATCTTGTCTATTTCCCAATCCCACCACCTAATTTCTAATAGTTGTGCAACTTCAGCATTGCTGAAACGCTGTTTGATTGGATGGGCGGGGTTTCCACCCACAACGGTGTAAGGGGGAATGTCTTTTACTACAACGGATTTGGCAGCAATGACGGCACCATCGCCGATTTTTACTCCGGGCATAATCACGGATTCATAGCCGATCCAAACATCATTGCCAATGACGATATCGCCTTTACTTGGCAGTTCCATTAATAAATTCATCGCTGTTTCCCAACCATTCCCAAAAACCGGAAAAGGATAAGTTGAAATACCGTCTAGTTTATGATTCGCACCGTTCATAATGAATTTGACGTTGGTGGCGATCGCACAAAATTTGCCAATAATTAATCGGTCGTTTCCGTAATTATAAAGTACATTTATTTCAAAGTTTTCTGGTTCTATTGGATCGTCGTAATATGAGTAATCGCCGACGATAATGTTGGGGGATTTAATAAAGTTTTTGATGAAGCATACGCGCGGTTGATCCGCCATCGGATAAGGTCGGTTTGGATCGGGCCCCATTTCTGTCATAAGTTTCAAGTCTTATTCGTTAAGCTGCTGGATTGATGTACTGTTAATTCGAGTGAGGTTTGCTTCTGTTTCATTAACATATAGTAATATATTTTGTCAAGGGTAGGTGAAAAATTTTCGATCGCCCTGCAACAAATGAGACAAAATGGTAGAAGCCAACATCCATGCGTGTTGCGAAGCGGTTAAAAATCTCAAATTAATATTAAAGAAGCGATCGCAGTGAGATAATTTATGAGAGTACGAACCTACGAAATCGGTGATACCCAACAAATTGTAAAACTGTTTTACGACACCATACACGAAGTAAACATCCGCGATTACACACAAGCACAAGTAGATGCTTGGGCTCCAGCAGATATCGATATCCCAAGTTGGAGTAAAAGTTTAAGCAGTAAATTTACTTTCGTAGCAGAAGAGGGTGATACAATTGCAGGTTTTGGGGAATTAGAAGCAAGCGGCCATATCGATCGCTTTTACTGTCATCAAGATTTTCAAAGACAAGGAGTCGGTAGGTTAATTTTAAAACAAATTGAGTCAAAAGCCAAAGACTTAGGAATTAACAAGTTATTTACCGAAGCCAGCATTACAGCTCGACCTTTTTTTGAAACCCAGGGATTTATGGTGATTAGAAAACAAGAAGTAGAACGGAGAGGACAAAAATTCATCAACTTTGTCATGGAAAAAAATATATAAACAACGATTTGTGTAAAATTAGATCGAAGAGTTTTACTCAGGAGTTGCGATGGTGACGGAAGCTACAAATGTGCTGGGCGGAAAGTTAGAGACTTGCTGCACTTCGCCAATGACAGGATATTATCGGGACGGCAAATGCAATACAGGTGGTGGCGACTTTGGGGCTCACACTGTTTGTGCTCAACTGACAGAAGAGTTTTTGCAATTCACCAAGTCGAATGGAAATGATTTGAGCACTCCGGTTCCCGAATTTAACTTTCCCGGTTTGAAGCCTGGGGATTGCTGGTGTTTGTGCGCTTCTCGCTGGAAGGAAGCAATGGATGCGGGAGTTGCGCCGCCTGTGGTTTTGGCTGGGACTCACGCCTTGACTTTGGAATACGTTTCTTTGGATGAATTGAAGCAGCACGCTGCTGATTTGTAGGAGGATGTTGGTGTGCGATCGCTTTTAGTCAATAAGGGCGATCGTGCTTTTATGATGAACATCAAGTCAATAAATTTGAGATTGGAGATTTTAGAGCGATCGCCACTCAAATATTTAAGTGCGATCGCTCGTCATTTCGATGTTTTACTATTAGATGAACTTACGGCTTTACTCGATCCTGATTCTCAGTTAGATTTGGTGTCCGCGGTGCAGCGTTTGGTCAAAAATTGCGGGCTGATGGCTTTGTGGGTGACTCACGGTTTGGATGAGTTGAATTATTGCGATGGGGCTTTTTTGTTGGAGAAGTGTGAAGTGGTAGATGGGGGCGATGCACCAAGGTTAAAGCAGCGGTTGATGCAAATTCAGGAAGTTTAGCGGCTGAAGTTTGGCCAGAATTAGCGATCGCATTTCATCGGACGTGATATTAAAGGTAAAACAAGGATGACTAACGGGACTCAGACAAAAACTGAAGCCATTTTGGCTAAAACCCAGATAGAGAAATACTTTTACCTCGAATGGGTATTAATTTAGTTATACCAAGGGTTTCAGACATTTTTAGGTTATGGATTTCTTTTCATTTCCTAGAAGGGGTTTCAGATTTTAAAGGGCTGGAAAAGGTTTAAGTCCCACTAAAAAGCTTGCTGTGTAAGCCTTATTGCTTCTTCCTTGTTCCTTCTTTCTTTTACTTAACGATCGATCGCGATCGCGATACTGTATAATCCTGTGAAGGCTATTTTGAGCCGCCACAGTCATTATTAAACAACAACACTTCATATTTTCCCTTATGTTAGACGCTAAAACTCTATTTCAAGAAAGCTACTATCTGGCTAAAAACTTAGAGGTGGGCGCCGCTATTACCAAAGGGAACTTCCAAAACGGATTTGAACACTTTAGCAAATTTGGTCAATTTGAGGGCGGCAACCCTAGCGCCCTATTCGATACTAATTATTATCTCCTAAATAACCCTGATGTTGCCACCGCTGTCAACAGCAAAGCTACCACAGCAATACAACACTTCATTAATTTTGGAGAATCAGAAGGCCGCAATCCTAGCCCATTCTATAACAACAGCTATTATCTAGGGAAAAATCCCGATGTTGCTGCGGCTGTCGATCGCGATGAAATTACTGGTATTGGTCACTTCATCCAATTTGGTGAATCGGAAAACCGCAGTCCTAGCCCTTTATATAACGTTAGCTATTATCTGGCAAAAAACCCAGATATTACTGCTGCTGTTGAGCGCGACGAACTTACTGGCATTGAACACTTTATCAAGTTTGGCGCTGCTGAAGGGCGAGATGTCACCCCATTTATTAAGTCTGGTGACTCAACCTTGCCAAATGGTGTTGCTTCTGGAGATACCACCCAAACTTCAACTGTTTTGTGGACTCGCAGCACAGTTCTGGGTAATGTTGTCTTTGAATACTCCACCGATCCAAACTTCAGTAACAGTCTCGGCACTCTCACAGATACCGTCACCGATGTTACCGTACCCGTGAAAGCCGAACTGACGAATTTAAACCCTGGTACTCAATATTTTTATCGAGTGCGCGATGCCGCTGGCACTTCAGCAGTTGGGCAATTCCGCACTGCTGCTGAGTTGGGAAATCGCCAGGGTTTACGATTTGGGGTAGCAGGCGACTGGCAAGGTCAACTTACTCCTTTCCCGGCGATCGCAAATGCGCCGGAACGCAATCTCGATTTTTTTGTTCGCATCGGCGACTCCGCTTATGTAGACGATCTGTCGCCGGATTTGCCGGGAGTCAGACAACCTAAAACTTTTGAAGAGTTTAGCACCAAATATAACGAAGTCTACGGTCAACGTTATGGCCTCAATACCTGGGCTGATTTGCAGGCTTCTACCACAATCTATGCTAGCTGGGATGACCACGAACTCACGAATGATTTTGCCGGGGGTGCAACGCCTGCTGAGTCGCCGCAAAAAGAAGGAATTTTTGGGACGGGGGGAGGCTTTGTCAATGATACGCCTGTATTTGACACGGCTTTACAAGCATTTCAAGCCTACAATCCCGTGCGAAATGATTTTTATGGCAATACGGGCGACTCTCGCACTGCTAATGAGCAGAAACTTTATCGGTCTAATACCTTCGGCAGTGATGCAGCTACATTTGTTTTAGATTTGCGCTCTTTCCGAGATAATTCTTTGAAAAGTATCCCAGAAACTTCCGACCAAGCTACTGTTAATAAGTTTCTAAATGATGCCTTTGCGCCGAATCGGACGATGTTAGGGGGGGCGCAACTTCAAGACTTGAAAAATGACTTACTGAAAGCTCAACAAAATGGCATAACTTGGAAGTTTATTATGTCAAGCGATCCGATACAAAATTTTGGTATTGCGGTTGCAGGCGATCGCTGGGAAGGTTATGCTGCTGAACGAACAGATTTGCTGCGTTTCATCAAAGAAAATAACATCAAGAATGTGGTTTTTGCCACCGGAGATTTTCACGGCTATGTCGTGAATAATGTCACCTATCAAGAAGCAGCAGGTCAGCCGCAAATCCCTACGGATGTTATTGATGTAATGACCAGTCCTGTTGCTATTCAGTTGAACATCGGGCAAGGGCCGTTTGCCGCCCCCTTTGGCCCCGCAACAGTTGCTTTTACGCCCACCGCTTTGCTGCCACAATCGGAAAAAGATCGCTATAATGCATTGCCGACAAGGGAACAAAAAGATGCCTTTGTCCGCAATATTCTGGATACTCGGACAGCGCCGCTAGGATACGATCCAGTTGGTTTGGAAGGTTCTGGAATTGACGCTAGACTGATTCAGGGAGAGTATTTAGGAGTGCATACCTACGGCTGGAATGAGTTTGAAATTGCTCCTCAGAGTCAGCAGTTGCGGGTAATAACTTATGGTATTGAACCTTACACGCAGTCGCAACTTGATGCTAATCCCAGTGCGATTATTAATCGCAAGCCGTTTATTGTCAGTGAGTTTGTTGTTAATCCTAAGTGATCAAATAGACTTATTGCAAAAATATTCAGGCGATTGAAATCGCAGTAACAAAAACTAAGTCCGCCTACGCGGACTTTCAAATCATAATTAGGGTGATGTGTGTCATAATTTTTTACCTATAATTTTCGGAACAGTAAAGTTTTATGGTTGATTTGGTGGTTCCCACTTACAGATAGACTCTGGTTTGAGAGGGCAAGTTTTGGGAGCAATCGGATTTTCGCTGAGGTAGAGATCAGTCAGTTTAGTCAAAGATTCGAGCGGTTTGATGTCGCTGATTTGATTGTTAGCGAGGACGAGCCGAGTGAGGTTAGTCAAAGATTTCAAGGGTTGGATGTTCCTGATTTGATTGACAAGGAGGTCGAGCACCCTCAGGTTAGTCAAGGATTCTAGCGGTTTGATTTCGCTGATTTGATTGTAGCCGAGGACGAGAAAAGCCAGGTTAGTCAAGGATTCTAGCGGTTTAATGTCGCTGATTTTATTGTTGCTGAGGAAGAGCAAAGTCAGGTTAGTCAAGGATTCTAGCGGTTTAATGTCGCTGATTTTATTGTTGCTGAGGAAGAGCAAAGTCAGGTTAGTCAAAGATTCTAGCGGTTTAATGTCGCCCAGAAGATTGTTGCTGAGCCAGAGCGAAGTCAAGTTAGTCAAAGATTCTAGCGGTTTAATGTCGCTGATTTGATTGTTGTCGAGGAAGAGTACAGTTAAGTTAGTCAAGGATTGTAAGAGTTTGATGTCGCTGATTTGATTGCTGTCGAGGTTGAGATAAATCAGGTTAGTCAAGTATTGCAAAGGTTTGATGTCGCTGATGTTATTGTTGCGGAGGTCGAGGACAGTCAGGTTAGTCAAGGATTGTAAGGGTTTGAGGTCGCTGATTTCTTTGACCTTGAGGTCGAGTTGTGTGACCCTCGAAAGTTGCTGATTAGCCGCATCGCACTCAGTAGTCCCTGCTTCCTTCAACAGTAGCTCAATAGTATGGTTAGTTTCAGGACTCAAAGAATCTTTGTCGCGACACCAGTCAGCAAATGTTCTGTTTTCCACTCGCATTTCTGATGCTTTCGCCGACACTCCATTTCCAGAAAATGCTAGAAGCCCACAACAAGTAAGTGCGATCGACTTTGGTAAATTCATGTGTTTCTGTGCAAATATAAGTATCATAATCTTGTGCCTCTAATTTTCTGAACTGTATACAAAAAAACACGGCAATACCGTGTCCCTGCAAAATAGCT
Source organism: Microcoleus sp. Pol12B3 (assembly GCF_036701355.1). NCBI lineage: Bacteria > Bacillati > Cyanobacteriota > Cyanophyceae > Oscillatoriales > Microcoleaceae > Microcoleus > Microcoleus sp. Pol12B3. The sequence goes on along the minus strand of NZ_JAUBQS010000002.1, from coordinate 163,719 downwards.
ATTAAAAACTCTCCGAATTACCTCACTCAGGCAACTTATACTGCCCCACAATCCGCTTAGCATATTCCGGTACATGAGCCTCTAATTTCTCCGGGTAATTGCGCTTCACGTACAGATAATTGCGAGTGAAATGAGAATCAATCGAAAACCGAGCATATTCCAAACCCTTTGGCCCAATTCTCTCAATAAAAACTCCCATTAACTTCGCCGCCCACATCGGCAAAGTCACTCCTTTTTCGTAAGCCGGAATGCTTTGCTGAACGGCTTCTTTTCTGTTTCCCTTAGACATCACCGGCTGAGTATTTAACTGATCCGTTACCAAGTCTAACATCTCTTGCCCGGTGTCATTTCGCACCACAATCCACTGCCAGCCAAAAGGTGCGCCCATGTAGCCCACAACTAAATCTGCTAAAGAATTCACATAATCAAAACAGCTCAAGCAAGAAGGAGCAAAAACATCTTTCAATTCTTTAGTATTCAACCCGAAGAACGGCACTTTTTCTTCCGAACCATCTTCGTGTTTGAAGTGAACGTTAAAGTCTTGCATAAACTCGTAAGAAACCACCGTTTCGGGAGAACGGCTAGTCGTGTCTAGAAATTTCTGCAAGCCTGCACGGCTGACATTATCCACGCACGGAGTTCCCAAAACGTAGAGCTTCTCTAAACCGAGTTTTTTCTCAACTGTTCGCAAAGCTTGAATTTGACAGCCGACGCCAATTACTAACAGCCGCTTCATCCCCGATTTTTCGATTTGTTCTAATACTGAAAGATTGGGAGAGAGAGTTGGTTTGTTTACTTTGGCTGCGAGAATTTCTTCGCGATTTCTAGCAATTATCGGCATCGGTTTAAAGCGGTCTTCCTTAGTATTTTGGACGCAAACAACGCCTTCTACAATTCCTTTTTCGAGCATTTCAATCGCAATTGTGCTGACGATCCCCGTCCATTGAGCACCCTCGATCGGCTCTTTTTTTCGAGCCGCCATCATGTTTTGACTGACTCCGAAATACCAATCGTCCGGATTGTCGAGATTGCGCGATCGCCCGTGAATCTCTTCTTCTAATTCCGCTATGTGCTGTGTTAAGAAAGCACAAGATTCCTTGACATAATGAATGTAATATGTATCGCACAAACCGCACTCGCTGCAAAGTTCTTTAGCGGGGCGGCGGCTACCCGGTTTGAGGGCCTTGGATTTTTGGTGCTTAGTAGAATCTGTTGCGGTCATCTAAATTACTTATTTTATGCAGATATGGCTTTTGTTAGGATATCACAGCAATTTCCCTTGATTTACCTACTTTATTCTTTCTTTCAGTCCTCGCAGGCGGACGCAAGCTTGTGCGGGAGCAAATTCGGTGCGCCCGAAATTGGCGGTTTTCAAAGCTTAAAAAATATTAGTCAGGACTTACCTAGGTGGCGCTACAAACCCGGTTTCTTGCTGAATACGTCGCTGTTAAACCTAAGATTTATGGTAACCGGGTTTCTTTTTGTAGTTTTGGTAAAAAAAATGGGTTTCAGAGCATCGCCGTGCGTCCAGGAGTGTTTGTGTAAGTCCTATTAGTATCAATCCGGATCTAGCAGGCGATCGCGCGAATACATTGCCAAATAAAGCTATAAAAAAATGGTAAAAATATTTGTGACAACAGCCGTCGCTGGCATCATGATGAATCTCGCAATTTCGAGCTTAGGATTTGCTGCTTTAGTTCGTCCTATTCCTGCTATGAATCAAACTGTTGCGACTCTAGAAAGAATGCTCAGCGCGACACAAAAGCCGACGGCACTGAACTATTCGCGCCTGGGGATTGGCGGCGTTCGGTTGGGGATGCCTGTAGAAGAGGCAAAACGCAAGTTGGGAAAACCGCAGCGCGACGAAACTAAACCTGCTGGACTTGGCATTGGCGGCAAGATCCGCACGCTAACATACTCAGGATTGACGGTAGCAGCATGGGATGGCAAAGTTTATTTAGTTTCTACTACCAATCCCAAGTTTCTGACAATTGATGGTGTGAAGCTAGGAGATAACAGCCAAAAAGTCGTTAAAGCTTACGGTTACGGGTCGCAATCAGTGCGGGGTGAAGTGACTCGCTTGACTTACAGCAATGACCAAAAGGCTTCTAATTTGATTTTGGAAATTAAGGGCGATCGCGTGCAAAAAATTCTTGTGAACACGCAGCTAAACTGAAATATTAAACAACAGTGCAAAAGTCCCCCTTCACAAGTTTGTAGTAAGGACTTTATTCCTGATTTATGAGGTTTTTTAGCTCTTCGGTGAGTTGACTGGAGGGCTTTTTCCTGATGTGCGTGAAGCGAAGCTATCCCGTAGGGAATCGCCCGCGTCTCCTTAATCCTCTTCATCCTCATCCGACAATTTTGCCATTTCTTCAGCGACTAGCGTCTGAAAATCCTCACCGCAGTGAACGTTCAGATGAATTGCAGCACTGAGGAAGTCTGCTAGAATTTCAGCTTTTTGTCGATCGCTCAAATCAGGTAACTGAAGCTGATGGATTAAAGTAATCACATTTTGACACTCAGTACCCAATTCATCAATTAACGTTCTCAGTGTAGAATTAGTTACAGAAATTGTCCGATCTCTAACTTGCATCTTTATTTACCCAATCGTTTTAAAGCTTGCTGAATTCCTTTCTCAAAAGCTCGAATTTCACTTTCCCAATGCCGGATTAAGCCTTCATCGGGAAAATCCTTCTCATATTCCAGTCTAATCTTTTCTTCGTGTTCTGCAATCCGCTTGTTCAACGAACGAAGAGCTTTTTTGTGATTTTTATTCCCCATAGAGTGTTATACCCATAAAAAAAGTAGAGATGCGATCGATCGCATCTCTACAAAAATTCTAAATAAGGTGCACATTGTGCACCCTACCAATTAGCTGTTCTGGGGAACAGGAGCACTCGGTGCTCCAGAAAAAGTCGGCGCTACAGAATTACTTGGCGTAGGAGTCTTAGCGCGTTTCTTGATCAAGATTGGCTTGACGCTGTTTTCTGCACCAATCGGGGGATCTTCTTGTTGAGCGTAATCAGCGCCCATCCAAGCAGGACGGCTTTGATCGAAAGCCATTTGCAAAGCAGCAGCGGCGATCGCGTGGGAGTCGTACTCCTCGGATAACTGAGACACCAGAGGCAAGAAAGATGCCATCCGTTCGCCAGCCAAAGCTTCGCGAACTTTACCTTGCATCTTTTCCAACTGACGTGCTTCAATTTGCGCCCGTGTCGGAATGTTTCGCACCGTCAAGCTCGATCGCACGTGGCGTTCAATCAAGCGCAGTTTGCGGCGATCGACCGGTTGAATCAGCGTAATCGCCGTTCCTTCGCGACCAGCCCGGCCCGTGCGTCCGATCCGGTGAACGTAGCTTTCCACACTATCGGGCAAATCGTAGTTAATTACGTGAGTCAAATGATCCACGTCCAAACCCCGCGCCGCAATATCAGTCGCCACTACCCAGCGCACCTGACATTGGCGGAACCGATGCAACAAACGTTCCCGCTGTGCCTGATTCAAATTACCGTGATACTCGTCAACGCTGTGACCTGCTGCTTGAAGTTGGCTGGTGAGTTCTGCAGCCGACTGCCGAGTCCGCACAAAAATCAGTGCAGATTCCGGGTCTTCCATTTCTAAAATTGGCTGTAGGGCTCTTGCCTTCGACCAGCCGCGGGGAATCATGTACACGCCTTGGCTGATGCGCTTTGGCGTTGCTTTTGGCTGTTCTACGGTGACGTTGACTGGGTTACGCAAATGCCGCGCCACCAATTTGCGAATGGAAGCTTCCATCGTCGCCGAGAAAAATGCCGTTTGACGTTCTTTTGGTGCAGCATCCAAGATTTTTTCCACATCTTGGATAAAGCCCATGCTCAGCATTTCGTCAGCTTCATCCAAAACCAGCCACTTTACCTTGTCGAGTTTCAGGCTGCCACGGCTGAGCATATCCAATATGCGTCCGGGTGTACCGACAACGACGTGAACGCCGCGCTTCAAACGCTGCATTTGACGCTCGATCGATTGACCGCCGTACACTGTCAGAACTTGCAGAGAGCGACCCACTTTTACCGGGCCGTCGCTGCTGATGCCGCTCAAATCACGGATGGCTTCAGTTACTTGCATCGCCAATTCGCGAGTCGGCGTCAGCACCAGTGCTTGCACCGCAGTTACATCTAAATCAATCCGCTCCAAGATGGGCAACGAGAATGCTGCCGTTTTGCCTGTCCCTGTTTGGGCTTGACCCACAACGTCGCGACCTGCTAGCAAGTGCGGAATTGCTTGTACTTGGATGGGAGTAGGTTCTGTAAAGCCTAGTGTTTCCAGATGGAGAACGAGTTCTTCCGAAAGACCTAAGCCTTCAAACAATAAATTCATTAATGCTCCTAATAACGAGTCTTAGCCTTCTAAGTTGCCCAACTCGGATGCGGATTTCTGCTCTAGGGCAGGAACTCATAAGAGTTCTTTATGGTGCTGCGCCTGCGCGCACCTTCTTAAATAGCAATCGAGTATAGGGCAGCTCCGTCGATGGTGACTAAATTTACCAATTCGACAGCCGTCTTTGATTTTGTGACATCACCGATACCAACCGCCAGGGGTCGGGTTATAGGCTTCCAACATTCTTAAAACAGGACATTGGACTTCCTTTGAGGTACTTGCAAGCTTTCCCTCTTAGGCATTTTATAGTGAGGATCATGACCAGCCCCACTTCACTACATAGTAGTAACAGGTTGTTTGGTTCAGGCGCTATCCCGCAATCCGTCGCCTGCGGGATTGAGCGGGGGATGGGGCGACCGTTACCGCCTATCCATCTCAACACTCTTTCGGGATACCGTTGTGGTGTAGGGCGGACGGCGAAGCAATCTCAAATTATCCCCGCTTATTTCTGGCTTGTTATCATCATAACTCTTTACATTCAGAAACAAAACATTAAATTCGTTAAAATTTTCCGATGTTCTGTAGAGATTACCGCACCCCGACGGGGAGGGTCGATTGCCAGATAGGGGCTAAAAAAGTTTAGAACCCCTTTGCTACATATCTTTGCACAATTGTGTACTAACCGTTACTTTTGTTGCACAATCCGCTAATCATTTTTGGCTCGTGTCCGGTTTTTGTTCGCCGCACCGTCTCAGGCAACAGTTACAGCAATACTTACACTTGACCGTAGAGGTCGTAGACATCTGCACCAGTAATTTTCACAGATACGATCGATCCCAGCCGCGCTTCTCCTGTCACATAGACGAGTCCATCTACTTCTGGGGAAAACCGAGCGGATCTACCAATCAACTCGCCTGTCTCTGGTTGTTCTTGTTCTATCAGGACATCAACTACCTGACCGACAGACTCTTGATTCTTCTTCAATGATATAGGTTGTTGTGCCGCCATTACCGAATTGCGCCGCATTTCCATTATTTCTGCTGGTATTTGCTGGGGCAAGCTGAAGGCTGGGGTTCCTTCTTCTGGCGAAAATACGAAAACTCCTACGTGATCGAATTCGTGGCGTTTGACAAATTCCAGCAAGTGTGCTGCGTGTTCATCGGTTTCGCCGGGGAAGCCGACAATAAAAGTTGTCCGCATCACCGCGCCGGGAAGTGCTGCTTTGAGCCGATCGACTATAGCATCATTAATCCCGGCTTGAAAAGGTCGATTCATCGCCCGCAGAATTTCCGGGTGCGAGTGTTGCAGGGGTAAATCCAAATACGGCAAAACGTTGGGCGTTTCGCGGATGGCTGCGACAACTTGCGGAGTCAAACCTGTAGGATAGGCGTAGTGCATCCGAATCCAAGGTACATCTACTTCACCCAAAGCACGCAGTAGTTCGGCTAGTTTCGGTTCGCCATAAATATCTTTGCCGTAGTTGGTGGTAATTTGAGAAATTAAGATAATTTCCTTTACCCCTTCGGATGCTAATTGCTTAGCTTCCGCGACAATAGATTCGATCGTCCGCGACCTTTGATTTCCGCGCAAGTGCGGGATAATGCAAAATGCACAGCGATAGTCGCAGCCTTCTGCTATTCGCAGATAAGCGACACCTTCCGATGTCGTGCGGTAGCGGGGAGTAGTTTCGTCAGCGATGTAAGTAGGTTCTGAAGAGACGAGGGAAACTCGATCGCCCTTTTCCACCTGCTGCATAACATTGACGATTTTATGATAGTCGCCAGTGCCGACAATTGCGACTGCTTCTGGCAATTCGTCCAGCAATTCCTGCTGAAAATGCTGTGCCATGCAGCCGGTGATAACTACTTTTTTATTAGCTTCTGCCAATTCTACCAAGGTGCGGACCGACTCTTCTCGCGCAGCTTGGATAAAACTACAAGTATTGACTACAACATAATCGGCTAATTCTTCATTAGAATCGACTTGATAGCCCGCTTGAGCCAGCAAGCCAATCATGTGTTCGGTATCGATGCGATTTTTTTCGCAGCCGAGGTGAGTAAATGCGATCGTTGGCTTCGTTGCCATGCAGTAATAGTTAGTGTTGCGCTATTTCTAAGAACATTTTATGATATCACACTCATTGCCTATTGGCAAGGTAATGGTCTAATTTGTGGCTCGGCGGCGACCAGTGGAATTTTTACCTTGGGGGCGGGCATAATCACCACCCCACAATTGTCTTAATATTTTTCCCGATGCAAATCTTGATGTTTTTTGAGCTTAAAAATACTGCTATCCGAACTTACGAGGGGATTTGATCGGACGAGACATCGGGGGCGATCGCCAGATTTGCTTCGCCCGAAAGCACTTGAGCAGCAGATCCACTAGCTAAGTGACCGTAAGAGTGTGTTCCCAAACCCTTAACTTGGCGCATCAAAGTGCCCATTTCCAAAGCACTCATCGCATAATTCCAGCCCAAATTGCTTTTAATTCCAGCCCTTTCCAAAGCTTGCTGCATCGTGTCAGTCGTCACCACCCCAAAAATCACCGGCACCCCTGTCTGAAAAGCAGCAGCAGCAATTCCCTTAGCAACCTCACCAGCCACAAAATCGAAATGAGGAGTTTGGCCCCGAATTACCGCACCCAGACAAATTACCGCATCGTAGCGGTGAGAAAGAGCAGCTTGGCGCGCCACCAAAGGAATCTCAAAACTTCCCGGAACCCAAAAAAAGTCCACTTGAGAGCCATGAGGATTAATATCAACCCCGTGGCGTTTCAAACAATCTTGACATCCCTCCAAAAGTTTGTTAACCACCAAATCGTTAAAACGACCGATGACAATCGCAAATCGCAAAGATTCGGTGTGAGTAAAAGTTCCCTCGAAAACAGTCATAATGCTCTACTTTAGATTTTAGGTTTTAGATTTTAGTTTTTTTTTGTGAGAAGGCAAAAGTCAGAAAGCAGCAGCATCTCATCTGAATCTCAAGTGCAAAAACATACAGGATCGCGCGGTCTGGAAAATTCCTAGCTTCTGCCGAATGCCTTTCAATCACTGGTGAATGCCTTCATCCTTCTATCTTTTACCTTCTTTATTCGATAGACTTGGGTGAAATTAAACGACTAAAAAGTTCAATACACCCACTGCAATAACCAGCAAAAACCACAGACCCGATCCGACATAAATCAGGGATTTAGACTGATTCCAGTTTTGGGGAGAGGCATAAGCAACTGGCACGCCAACGACCATCACAAAAGACAGCAGTACCAGACCCAGTAAAACCACTTGAAACAGAATTGATAACATCTTTTCTCCTTTCGATATAACCGTGCGTTGATCGGAAATAGTTTCCCAGAACCGAAAAAAATCTTCCAAATTCTAGTTTTTGACAGTTTCCCGATAATTGATCGGGAGATTGTCGGTTGATTGATACGAAAGAACCCAGGCAAATTCGGGCGTTGCGCGAACAGGCATCAGCGGCTCTTAAGATTTTTATCAATTTTATCATTGTTCGTTACAGCACAGAAAACTGGAAAGGTTAACTTAAAGCCCGATCGACACATCCGGTTTCAGAGGGCGAGAAATTGCTACTGTTTGAGTTAGAGATGCGGGATTTTCGGCTATGGACTTAGTTTTGTGCCACACAACAGCAGATTTTGACGCCTTGGGAGCGGCGGTGGGACTTTGCGTGCTGCGCCCCGGTAGCAGGATCGTATTGACGGGCGGATGTCACCCGACAGTGCGGGATTTTTTGGCGCTACACCGCGACGAGTACCCACTGATTGAACGTCGATCGGTCAATCCGCAACAAATTCGATCGATTACTATAGTTGATGCCTCCGGGCGCGATCGTTTGGGAAAAGCCGCCGAGTGGCTGGATTTGCCACAAGTAAGGGAAATTGCTATTTTCGACCACCACCTAGAGGCGCATTCAGACATCCCCGCTACTGTTACGCAGATCGAAGCAGTCGGAGCCAGCACAACATTGATTGTCGAAAAGCTCAAAAATCAAGCAGAAAACAGCGACATACCCTTCCGCCTTCTGCCTTCGGAAGCAACAGTAATGGCCCTCGGCATCCACGTCGATACAGGTTCCCTTACCTTTGAGGGTGCAACTGCGCGAGATGCAATAGCTTTGGCTTGGTTGATGGAACAGGGAGCGAGTTTGGGGGTAATAGCTGAATATGTAGAACCCGGTTTGTCTCCTCAATTGCAAGATTTGCTTAGAGAAGCGCTGAATAATTTGCGATCGGAAACTTTGCACGGTTACAGCGTAGCCTGGGTGCTGCTATCTACTGAAGCTTACGTTCCCGGACTTTCTTCTCTGGCTTCTCGCTTGCTCGATTTAACTGAAACCGATGCTCTGCTGTTAGGTAATGTTTATAAATTTAGCGAAAACGAAAACAACCGCAACATCGCTCCCGAATCGCCAGTTTCCAATCGATTAACTATTATCGGTCGATCGCGCATCGAAGGAACAAACCTCAGCGAATTGTTCAAACCCTTCGGCGGCGGAGGCCACGCCCGCGCTGCTTCCCTCGCCACCCGCGATGTTGACCCCCTGCTGACTTTAAATCAGTTAGCTGACGAACTCAAAACTCAAATTCCCCACCCTCCGACAGCGCGCGAGTTAATGTCGTCTCCAGTGCGGAGTATTCGCCCGGAAACATCGGTGGGGGAAGCTCACCGTATCCTCCTACGTTACGGACATTCGGGGCTTTCTGTGGTGGATGCGGACGATCGACTCGCCGGCATTATCTCGCGCCGCGACATTGACATTGCCCTGCACCACGGTTTCAGTCACGCCCCCGTCAAGGGTTACATGAGTCCGCAGTTAAAAACGATCGCCCCGGATACCTTGCTGCCGGAAATTGAATCTTTAATGGTGACATACGATATCGGGCGCTTGCCAGTATTGGAAAACGGTCAACTCGTGGGAATTGTTACCCGGACTGACGTGTTGCGGGAATTGCACCAGCAAAAAGCGCGAGACAGGGGAAGCAATGCAGAATTGTCTTATTGTGCCGTGCCCGAATCGGTTGAGCAGTTGTTGCGATCGCGCATCAGTCCCGAATTATGGCAATTATTGTCGATCGCCGCCAATATTGCCCAAAACCGCGGCTGGCAACTTTATATTGTGGGTGGAGCAGTCCGGGATTTACTCTTAGCCACGGATGACACACTGGCGCTAACAGATATTGATTTGGTTGTGGATGGAAAGTGCGGTTCCGACGATTCCGGTGCTGGTGTCGAGTTAGCTTCATCGCTGCAAAAACTTTACCCCGAATCGCGTTTGGACGTTCACGGTCAATTTCAAACCGCCGCGCTTTTGTGGCACAAAGACTCTGCTTTCGGCTCGCTGTGGGTGGATATCGCTACGGCTCGCACTGAATTTTATCCTTATCCGGCTGCAAATCCTGAAGTTGAAGCGAGTTCAATTCGCCAAGATTTGTACCGCAGGGATTTTACAATTAATGCGCTGGCTGTGCGGTTGGGTGTTCCTCGCAGTGGCGAATTGTTAGATTTTTTTTGCGGTTTGCTGGATTTGGAATCGAAGCAAATTCGAGTTTTGCACGCCAATAGTTTTATCGAAGATCCCACGCGAATTTATCGCGCTGTGCGGTTTGCGGTGCGGTTGGGATTTGAAATTGAGCCGCAGACAGAAGGATACATCCGCAATGCTTTGGCCAGCGGGATTTATTACCGAATTCAGGGGGAAAACGGCCGAGCTCCGGCTTTGGAAACTCGGCTCAAAAGCGAATTAAAATACATTTTGCAAGCTCCTTACTGGAAAGTTGCTTTGCAAATGCTGGGAGATTTGCAGGCTTTGCGCTGCATTCATCCTAGTTTGGAGTTGGATCGGGAGTTGTGGCGACAACTGCGTTTGCTCGATCGGTGTTTGCAAGGAAGAAGGAAGGAAGGTTCGGCAACGGATTATGTAACGGATGTAACGGATGTAAAGGAGGTCAGGAAGAAGGAGGAGGGAAGAGGGAAAAAGGAAGAAGGAAGAGGGAAGAAGGAACAAACTATCCCCAATTCCCAATTCCCAATTCCCGATGCCCAATTCCCGATGCCCAATTCCCCATTTCCTATTATCAATATTCCTGATTGGCAGATGCGGCTGGAAGTTTTGATAGCTTATTTAGCACCGGAATATCGCGGCAAGGTGGCTGCAAATCTTCAGTTACCTGCTGACAGCATTAAGCGGCTGGAAGTTTTGGAAGCCGGAAAGAATCAGTTAGCAGAGAATTTGCCTAAGTGCGAGTTGCCGAGTCAATTGGTGCTGCTGTTGAGAAATTATGAGTTGCCGGTGTTAATTGCGATCGCCCTACAAAGTCCGCGAAGTGCACGCCGTCAAATTTGGGAATATCTCACCAAGTGGGCGAATGTTGAGCCGCCTTTAAATGGCAACGATTTGAAGGCTTTGGGTTATAAGCCGGGACCTGGGTTTAAACGAATGTTGGATGATTTGCTGGCGGCGAAGTTGGATGGCGATTTGGGCGATCGGGCTGCTGCTATCTCTTTCTTAGCACAACGTTATCCTCAAACTTAGTAAGGTGCGTCAGCAGCGCGTTATTTTTGATATAATAGACTAGCTAATTGCTGACGCACTCTACTAAAATTTAATTTTTAAATCCTAAACAGCCTAACCAGGCGATCGCACATTATTGATATTTTTTCTAGAATTAAGGTGAAGAAACATCACGCTCCTGCTTTAATCGCAATTGTCTTTTACAAAACATTTGTGGCTTCGCTCTTGACAGTAACTTCGATTGCTTTGCTTTTCGCCTTAAAAAATCATCAAGCTTTAGAAGAATTTTCGCAATCTTATTTGTTAGAAAGCAAACTGAAAATTATTGAATTCATCTTAGACAAACTTCTAATTGTTAACCCCAAAAACTTACTAATTAGCGGACTCATCGCAGCACTTTATGCAGTTTTAACTGCTGTTGAAGCCGTTGGTTTGTGGTACGAAAAAGACTGGGCAACAATCTTAGTTTTAGTGCTTGTAAGCATCAGTATACCCCCTGAAATATATGAATTAGTTCACGGGGTCACGGTACTTAAGTTAGCGGTATTTATCACAAATGTAGGCATCTTATGGTATTTGCTCCACCACTGGCCGAAGCATGGTAAAGGAGCTTAAAATTTTGATTATTCAGAGGAAACTCACTTGATTTTATAAATGTCAGCATTTTCCATTTTAATTTCATAAAACGGCTGTTCAGTCAAATAAAAACCTCAATCTTTACAAAAATTTTGTGATTGTAAAGATTCGATAAAGCTACGAGGGGTTATACCCCCTATGAGTTATACTAACATATATATAGATGCACCCTGATGGCTTTCCCGTTCCACAAGAGCGGGATTTTTATTGGAAAAATATTGTATTAAGTTTTAAGACTCCTGGTGGAGATAGAATTGGTGGACAATTTCAATAAAACCATCGCCAGATGCAAAAATAGCACAGCTAAAGCAAAAACGATGGTTCGGAGCGATCTAATATCCGCCCTAACTCTGCGAAATAACCCAAAGGCGGTAGCATAGTTTGGGAAACGGCATCAAGGGAAGATCGACTTAGCGTACACAACAGCGCGGCAACAGGGCGAAGACACCATAATTAATAGTTGATTGTGCTTTAATTTTTGAATTTTTATGGATTAAGAACATTTCACTCATAATGTTAGGTTAATTTTCAGCAATCCCCAACTGGATGATGCTGAGTTTCACAAACTTTTAATTTTTTTTACTGAGTATTGTTTCCGATAATCAACCCTCTTTCTCACTTAAACAGTGTATTTGCCAGTTGGGAGTAACGAATGTGAGTTATAAAACAATTAAAAACCCGGTTTCTTTAAGAAGAAATCGGGTTATTGAAATCGATGGTGAAGCGCAATTTGCTGTCTAAACTATTCGGAAAATAAAAGGGTAGCGGTAAGGTTGGTTAGGATTTTGCAAAACGCTGAGGATAGCCATTATTGTCAGTCCCCAGTGCAGCAGATAACCTAGGGGCACTAGGATAAAGCCAGCAAGACCGAAAGTGACGACAGTTAACGCCACAATTACGGCGCTGTACACCCATACATTAAGGTGAAAATTGATCGCTTCTGTAGCGTTTTCTTTGACAACGGGGTCATCTGATACTAACAATACAGCGATCGGCGCTCCGATCGAGAACAGTAACGTACTAAAAAAAATCGCCCCGTGGCACACCAGTGATAGCAGCTTTCGCTTGTCAGAGTCGTACATATTACTTTTCCTTGACTTTATTGATAATTTTACCTTTAATAGCAACTGTAGCACAGGCTATAATGGCGATCGGGTGATGATTCCCCTACCTAATTTGTAATGACAACAGAACTCGAAACTGAACTGCTAACTGCTGTTGAGCGCCGGCGCAACTTTGCTATTATCTCGCACCCTGACGCGGGTAAAACTACTTTGACAGAAAAGCTGCTGCTGTACGGAGGTGCAATTCACGAAGCAGGTTCTGTGAAAGCGCGGCGGGCCCAGCGACACGCTACCTCTGACTGGATGGCGATGGAACAGCAGCGGGGAATTTCTATTACTTCTACTGTTTTGCAGTTTGAGTATAAAAAATATCACATTAATCTGCTCGATACTCCGGGACACCAAGATTTTAGCGAAGATACTTATCGAACTCTGGCGGCGGCTGACAATGCGGTGATGCTTGAGGATGCTGCTAAGGGTTTGGAACCGCAAACTCGGAAGTTATTTGAAGTTTGTAAGCTGCGAAGTCTGCCTATTTTTACTTTCTTTAATAAGCTCGATCGCCCTAGCAGAGAACCCTTGGATTTGTTGGACGAAATTGAGAAGGAATTGGGGTTGCAGACTTATCCGGTAAATTGGCCCATAGGTACGGGCGATCGCTTTAAAGGTGTTTTCGATCGCAGGGCGCGCAAAATTCACTTATTCGAGCGGGCTAAACACGGTTCTCGTGCTGCTGTTGATACCGTCATCGAATTGGGCGATCCGCGCATTGAAGATTTGTTGGAACAAGACCTTTACTATCAGCTCAAAGAAGAGTTAGAACTGCTGGATGAGTTGGGAACTGAACTCGATTTAGATTTAGTTCGGGCTGGAAAAATGACGCCTGTTTTCTTTGGCAGCGCTATGAGCAATTTTGGGGTCGAACTGTTTTTAGATGCGTTTTTAGATTACGCTATGAAGCCGATCGCCCGCAAGAGCAGCGCCGGAGACTTGCCGCCAACTTATGAAGACTTTACCGGGTTTGTGTTTAAATTGCAAGCGAATATGGACCCGAGACACCGCGATCGGGTGGCCTTTATTCGGGTTTGTACGGGCAAGTTTGAAAAGGACATGAACGTGACTCACGCTCGCAGTGGTAAAACGGTGCGTTTGTCAAGGCCTCAAAAGTTATTTGCTCAGGATCGCGAGTCGATCGAGGTTGCGTATCCGGGGGATGTGATCGGTTTGAACAATCCGGGGGTATTTGCGATCGGCGATACTATTTACACCGGTCAAAAACTGGAATATGAAGGGATTCCCTGTTTTTCTCCCGAACTTTTTGCTTTTTTGAGAAATCCCAATCCTTCTAAGTTTAAGCAGTTCCGCAAAGGCGTTTCGGAGTTGCAGGAAGAAGGCGCTGTGCAAATTATGTATTCGGTTGATGAGTCGAAACGCGAGCCAATTTTGGCGGCTGTCGGACAGTTGCAATTTGAAGTTGTGCAGTTCAGAATGCAGTCGGAATATAATGTGGAAACGACGATCGATATGTTGCCTTACAGTGTAGCTCGTTGGGTTGACGGCGGTTGGGAGGCGCTGGAAAAAGTTGGGCGGCTGTTTAATACGGTGACGGTAAAAGATACTTGGGGAAGGCCGGTTTTGCTGTTTAGAAATGAGTGGAATTGCCGCCAGGTGGAAGGGGAGCATCCTGTGTTGAAGTTAAATGCGATCGCCCCTGTGGTTTCTGGTTTAGCTGTTAGCGAGGAGTGAGATTACCGCAGGCAAAGGACACAACACTGTTGTGTCCATACAAAAGATATTTATTCGGCTTAAATACGCCGATATAAGAAGTTACAGTCACGGCTCTAACAGTTTTTCTAAGATGGTGTAAATGTCTTTTTTGTCACCATCTTTACGTCTCCCTAATCCCACGACAACAACTAGAACTCGATCTTGTTCGACTTGATAAACTATACGATAGCGCTGTCCAACAGCTCGGATGCTGCGAAATCCTGATAGGTTATCTACAAGGGCTTTGCCTTGCTTTTGTGGTTCAAATTTTAGTTGCTCAATGCGATCGCGCAATTTTTCCTGTTCTCGTCGATCTTTGACTGCCTCCAACATTTCCAGTGCCAGTGGCGTAAGCTGGATCTCATATTCGATCGCATTTTCTTCGTGATTCATAGTCCCAATTTTGCTTTGGCATTTTCCCAGGAAATAGTTTCCCCTTGGCGTGCTTGGGTGATGCTTTGGCGCAATTTGGTAACGAATTCTGTATCGGTGAGAATATCTAAGGTTTCTAACAGTTCAGTCAAATGCGTGTAGCTGATTGCAGCCATAACGGGAACGCCATCTTGAGTGATGATGATAGGCTCATTGATAAGTTCTTGGGGTAGGTTTGGAAGCTGCTGCTGTGCTTGGGCAATGGTGAGTCGTTTGGACATGGTTGTACTAAAGCAACATTACTTTTAATTTAGCATTTCGGCCCAACTAACTGGTTTCCAGCCGCTGACGCTGGTAACGAGTAAATCCAAAATCTAAGATCCAAAATCTAAAATCTAAAATCGGTTGACGGCGGCCCCCCTCTGCGGCTACGCTTTGAAGTGAGAGGTTGCTTGCTTGTAGAGGAGGCAGCCCGCGTCACCCAAAAATCTAGTTGCACTGCCCAAAGCTGCGCTAACAGCAATGGACAGCTAACCGCCAAACTGGTACAAGCAGTCTGGAGGCTAACGGAGTATCTTAACATCCTCTGTAGCCGCCCTGCTATGTGTTGAAATGCGGGGCGGCTGGGTTTTTGGGTTTTTCTAGAAAACCCAAAACCAGGAGAACATATTATGTCACAGGAATTCGTGCCTGACGACAACTTGGACGATCGCCCAAATGACGACTCAGCAGCAGTATGCGAACAGGAAGTGGTGCTGTTAACGGTTGTCGGTTCGCAATCGGGTGTCAGGGAAACCATACTCACTTTGTACCGGCTGGGATTTGCAGAAGTTGGCGATTGGAGTCCCGTACAGCGTGCCGCTAATCCGAAGCAGGTGATGAGCGTGCTGATCCGTCGGAAGCGGGCTGAGGGTACACCGCCGAGACAATCTGCGCGGTAAGCTGCAAGGTTAAATAGCTAAATTCGAGGGCGGGCCTTTAACGGTCAGCCCTGAGTCCGGCAGTCCGGCAGGGTTTGAAACCCCTGCCTCAAAGCAAAAGTCCTCGCGATGAGGACTGAAGAATTCATTAGTCCTCTTTAGAGGCTTTTGCTATTAGCCAGGGAATTCATTCCCTGGCGGGCTTTCGGTTTAAGGAAGGGAATGAATGCCGCGTCTTTACTCATTTCGATCGAGCTAACTGCTGACAGTATCCTCACCCAAATTATCGATAAATTCTTGCAGCCAATCGCGGCTATTGCGAGTCCAATCGCGATTAGGAGCAATGGCTAAAGAGCGATCGAACATGGACAGCGCCTCTTGCCAATTCTTGAGTGCTTCCTGTCTCTCAAATAATTTTTCTTGCAAATCACCCAGACATCGCAGCGCATTTCCTTTGTTGGTGAGAGCAGCGATATAATCCGGTGCAATAAGTAAAACAGAATTCAAGGCTGCGAGCGCCTCAAAGCAAGACTGTTTTGCCGCCTCAAATTCACTTAGCTGTGCTTGCAATTTACCCAGGCTTAACAGCGCCTTCCCTTTGTTGTTGAGAACACCGAGATCATCCGGTGCAATAAGTAAAACAGAATTCAAGGCAGCGATGGCCTCAAAGTAAGACTGTTTTGCCGCCTCAAATTCACTTAGCTTTGCTTGCAATTCACCCAGACTTTGCAGCGCATTCCCTTTGTTGTGGAGAGCAGCGATATCATCCGGTGCAATAAGTAAAGCAGAATTACAGGCTGCGAGCGCTTCAAAGTAAGACTGTTTTGCCGCCTCAAATTCACTGAGCTTTGCTTGTAATTCACCCAGACTTCGCAGCGCATTCCCTTTGTTTTTGAGAGCAGCGATATCATCCGGTGCAATAAGTAAAGCAGAATTACAGGCTGCGAGCGCTTCAAAGTAAGACTGTTTTGCCGCCTCAAATTCACTTAGGATTGCTTGCAAATTACCCAGACGTAGTAGCGCAATCCCTTTGCTGTTGAGAGCACAGATAAAATCCGGTGCAATAAGTAAAGCAGAATTACAGGCTGCGATCGCCTCAAAGTAAGAAAGTTTTGCTGCCTCAAATTCACTGAGCTCTGCTTGCAATTTACCCAGACGTAGTAGCGCAATCCCTTTGCTGGCGAGAGCATTGATAAAATCCGGTGCAATAAGTAAACCAGAATTATAGGCTGCGAGCGCCTCAAAGTAAGACTGTTTTGCTGCCTCAAATTCACTTAGCTTTGCTTGCAATTTACCCAGACTTTGCAGCGCATTCCCTTTGTTGTTGAGAGCATTGATATCATCCGGTGCAATAAGTAAAGCAGAATTATAGGCTGCAACTGCCTCTAAATATTCTTGTTTTGCCTCTACATATCGAGCAAACTGAGCATAGTAATCTCCCTCCGATCGCGAAACTCTACCAAGCCAATAATCACTTTTAATCCACAACTCATCTCTAACTTCCAGCAGCGACTTGCATTCCCCATAGCGACTTTTTTCCAAAGCTTCATCAAACACCTCTTTCCATTCTTCTACACCTCGCTGCCAATCCAAGCGATTAGCATGAAAAATTGCCTCCGCCACATTCCCCACTTCTCGGTAATGCCGCTCTAAAATTTCATGAGCTTTGCGAGTTTTCGGATCGTCCCGATCGGCATCCAATCGTCGCAATAAATCGTGAATCCGATACCAGTTATCCCCCCGCTTCTGCGATTTCCACACAAAGGAAAAACCCGTCAACATCTCAAAATTTGCACTGCTTGCCTGGAAGTGGCAACCCGATCCCAATTTCACGTACAAATCTTCATCAAAAGCGCGGCTAGCACTCAGCGAATGCACGGCAGATCGCACTTCGCGATCGACATAACTGAGCAACCGATCTGTTAATTCCGCAGTCTTGTTTTCCAACTTCGGAATCCGCGCAAAATCCGACGGCAGCAACTCAATTCCCCGCCTTCTTTCTGCCAGCACCGCATCCGCGCACAAACCCAAATAAAACGGATGTACCTGCAAATTCTCCCAATAATCATCGGGATTGAGGCTGGCATATTTAATCACAGCATCTGCCAAATCTGCCTTGTCAATCTTCACTTTGTGCAAGTAATCCCTCGCATCATCCGGCGACAAATGCCACACCAATTGTGCATCTATATAATCTTCAGGAATCGGAAACCTCGACGCATTCGGCCACCGCAATTGCGTCACCGGACACTCTCGCCCCGCCACAACAACTACAATCCCCAATTTGTAATCCAAGGCCCTCAACAACCGCCGAAACCACTCATCTTGATACCAAAAAGTTGCGCCTTGAGAATTGCGTTTTTCATCCCACATTTTCTCATGAGTATCGAACAGCATCACGAGGCGATCGGGTTTATTTTTGCCAGCCATTGTCGCATTCAAATCCCCAGCGAACAATTTCGGCAAATAGTCGGTTAACTCAGTATCAATATCTAGACGGCGAATTTCCTCCGCCTTTTCATCGCTGACGCCCAAGCGATTTTGAATTAATTTCGTCGCCCGCTTGATGCCGCCCAATTTATCTATCCCTTTGAGCACCGCCACCGCTTGCGCCACCACCGGAAAATCTGCAAAAGTTTCAATTATAGGTACCACCAATTCCGCCACATCATCGGGGAAAAGTTGGTTGAGAGTTGCCTGTGATTCGCCTTTGTTCAGCAAATACCAAAAGCAAGCAAAGTCATAATTGGGAAATTTAAATTTATATTTTTTAGTGCCTGCTGCAATATTGCGCCGCAGCATCAGCAAGCCGTAAAATCTATCTTGCGGTTTATCTTCTTTAATCGGTATCAATCCGAAATCGTGCCTGACTGCGGGGATGGGAGTGTAGGTTTTAGCTGCTGCATAGCGGACGAAATTAGCAACTTCGGCGGCTTGCGAGTCAGGGAGTTCGCGCCATTTTTGCCACACCTCCGGTGCAAATCTTTTGCAGCAGTGAAACTCCAAGTGTTTTAGCAGCAATGACTTGCCGTTGCCTCCATCCCCGAAAAAATACAAAATTTGTTCTGGAGGCGGGTCTTCGTTTAAATAAAAGGCAAATCGGCGGGTAAATTCGTATCTGTCGGTGAAGAGTTGGAGTTTGCGATCGTCCCCGATTGATTCGCTTTCAAAATCTTCGTCGTCAATTGGCATAAGTGTGCGGGTGAGGTGTTAATTTAATTATAAGCAAAAATTAGATTGAATCGGCGATTGAAATCGCTTCTTGTCAAACAAAGTACGCCTTCGCGGACTAAGAGATAAAGGAAGTATTTAACCCGGATTTAGCATAAATCTTCAGTCTTCATAGCGAAGACTTTAACTTTGAGGCAGGGGTTTAAACTCCTGCCCGATCGCAACGATCGTGTGCTGGGAGTGGCCGAAAGTTTGACTATTAAGCGGTTTCAACCGCCGAAGAAACTGCAACAAATGGTGACAGAGAAATAGAGCTGTGTTAGAACAGCTATCGATCGACCACCCAAGCTATCTTAGAAAGGACGCTAGCGAAAGCACAGTCATGGCACCTCCCACTAATCCAAATCCGGCGGATTCATCTGCAAAACAGTCTCTAGAGGCTGGGCTAGCAGCTTTGAAACAGCAGGATTACCCCACCGCGATCGCCCTTTTAGAATCCGTTACCCAAACCGCCGCCAATCAGTCGTCGGGAATCCGCGCGCAGATGGGGTTAGTGGCTGCGTACAAAGCAACCGGTAATCGGAAAAAGGCGATCGCCCTGTGCTCTTCCCTCGCCAAAAGTCCCAACTCTCAAGTCAAAACTTGGGCCGATCGCGCTTTAACAGAATTAACCCCCCCTCGCCCCCCAAAACCACCGGCAAATAAACCAAAATCCCCAGAAACTCCCCCCGAAACAGGCTTTGTCGCCTTTGATGCCGGAACAAAATCGCCGAAAAAATCGATTGGGGGCGATGGCTTACGCCCCGCTTCGCTACGACCGACCGCAGATAAAAAAACAGGATTTTTACCTTTAGAGCCGACTGCCGCGCCTGGAAACGCCAAATCGCAACCGATTTCCCCGCCACCTCCATCCCCCACAAGCCCGACTTCTGAACTGGAAAACTCGACCGAAACTGCACCGGATACCGCAGAAATTAGCGGCGAAAATAGTTCCGGTTCCCCAACAGATATCCCCGGAGTCGCCAGCCCAGATACTTACCAACTCACTTGGCGCGAAGCAGGGCGCGCGAAAAGCCCGCGCCCCCTCAAACCGCTGAAGTTGCTGGAGTTTCGGCTGCAAGCCGTTGCAAGTGCGATCGCCCTATTTTTCCTAGCCCGGTTTATCCTGCAATTCCTGCTGACAAACACTAATTCTCTGTTGGTTCAGCTTTACATATTCAGTAGACTGCCTATTTTCGCGCCGATTCAGCTTTTTTACCGCGATCCAACTCCGTTTGTTCAGATGGTTTTTGGATTGCTTTTGGCCTCGTCTCCCTGGCTGATAGACGCGCTGCTGAAACTGTTTTGCGGCATCGAAACTCTGCGCGGGTCAGTTTTATCGAAGCACAGCAAGGAAGCTAGTCGGGTACTGCGAAGTTATTGTACCAAGCAAAATATGCCGGTGCCGGTGCTGAAACTCTTGCCGCTGAATGTTCCTGTAGCTTTCAGTTACGGCTGTTTGCCCCGTTTTGCTCGGATTGCTGTGAGTCGCGGGCTGTTGGAACAGTTGACGGATGATGAAATTGCCACTATTTTCGCCCGGGAGTTGGGCCATATCTCTCACTGGGATTTTGCGCCGATGTCGCTGGCGCTGCTGGTGATTCAGATTCCTTACCTGATTTATTGGCAGGTGGCGCACTGGCAAGAGCGGTTGTGTGATTTAATGACGATCGAGTTTTTGCGTTCTGCTGTCAAATTTGTGGCCGCTGCAATTTCTGCTATTAGTTACGGGATTTATAAGTTGTTGCGCTGGCCGATGTTGTGGCTGTCGCGCCGCCGAGTATATTTTAGCGATCGCACTGTTGCGGAAATTACGGGTAATCCTAACGGTTTGACGCGGGCATTGTCTAAAATTGCGATCGGCATTGCTGATAATATCGAGCAGCAAAAACAAACTAGCTTTTTCCTGGAAAGTTTCGATCTATTGTTACCTGTAGGCGTTGGACAAGCTGTAACCCTTGGTTCTGCTGCATTACACGCGCCGCTAGAACAGATTTTGCTGTGGGATGTCAGCAATCGCGAACGCAATTGGTTGACGGTTAACCGCGCGCATCCTTTGCTGGGAGAGCGTTTGAAGCTGTTGGCTCTTTATGCTCAATTCTGGAAGCTAGAGACAGAGTTAGATTTGGCAAACGCGGGAGTGCAAGAACAACCCCGCAAAGGAAAATTATCTCTGTTTAAGTCAATACTCGAATTTAAAGATTCAAAACTATTTTTACAGGGTGCGCCGTTTTTTGGAATTCCGATGAGTTTGGCGATAGTCGGGGTGCTTTGGCTGATTGGGGGGATTTTTTCGAGGACGAGTATTTGGCAGTTGGATTGGCTTTGGGGCGATCGATCGATTCTTTGGGGCTGTTTGCCGATCGGATTTAGCATCGGTACTTTGATGCGGATCAATTATTTCTTCCCGGACATTACACCGCGAGAAACCGCTTCGCCGAGTTTGCCGGAAATTTTGTCAAATCCCGATAGTTTGCCGCTGGATGCTGAACCGGTGCGGCTGGAAGGGCAACTTTTGGGTCGATCGGGTATGAGTAATTGGCTGGGACAAGATTTGATTTTGCAAACGGCGACAGGGTTGGTGAGGTTGCACTATGTTTCGAGGTTTGGCTACATTGGCTCTTTGTGGCCATTTTTGTTCAAAGAGACGACTCGCCCCAGCGATTTGATCGGAACATCTGTTGTGGCGACTGGTTGGCTGCGCCGGGGTGCTACTGTGGCGATCGACCTTGAAAGTCTCCGCAGTCAAGGAGGGAAAGTCAGTGACAGCGGACATCCGATTTGGTCGGCGATTTTGGCTTTTGCTGCTGCTTTTTGGGGCGCATACATCATTATCCAGGGCCCTAGGTGAGGAATAACGATCGGATTGTGGCGTGAGTCGCCAACAACGCGCATCCTCGTTCGGTTTTGAGTTAAACAGGGGATTGGCGATCGGATTCTGAAGTTGCTCCCTACGCACCCTACAGTCTATCCCTTACATCCGTTAAATCCGTTACATCCGTTACAAAATCTGTTGCCGAACTTGCCTCTTCCTTCGTAAAGAAAAGTTGCTTTTTTGCCAGCAGCCTGTTACATTAGTTTACAGGAATTAAATTGAACGAAACAGCGCGATAACTTCAGTTGGCTAAAATCCCTTAAGGCATTGCGTAAAAATTGTCAACATCCCAACACAGCAAGTACAGCCAGCCGCTTGTCGGCTGTTTTTTTTCGACCGCTATTTTTGCTGGGCGGGATGAATTCTCAAAAGTGATTCAGATGTGGTTTCCGTTAAATTCAGACTGAAATCTTCCTAAATAACTAGCTCTGTTACCAAGGCTGTGATACCTTTAAAGAATGCTCGGACTCTGCCGGGCCTGATTTAAGGGATAGCGGGTAAGTGAGTAGTTCTCAGCATTAGGAGCGACATTAGGAGCGAGGTAAGATTACTGGCTGAAAAAATGTTAGCCATTTTATCCATCACTGTATTAAACTGAATACTGGCATTCCGATCGCTTGCAATTGACATCCTTGGACATAAATTTCTAGACGGCGCTGGCTATAAACATTCTGAATCAAAACCGGAAGCAAGTAATACAGAATAGCCAATAGCCTAAACATTTGAGTGATGACTAAAAGTTTACACAACAACCTGAGATTTAAAAGCTCTCTGCATCGGCGGTTAAGTTCCGGCCTTATCAGAGTAAATCATCTTTTTGTTCTAAAAGGTGGGGGGAGCTGTCAAGGTTGGTGGGAGGAATGCGCCAATTCTCGGGTTATGTGCTGTTTGTCTGAAGTCAATATTCAGTTGACTTCAGGTGATTCTGTTCGAGCAAATTAATTAAAATCCAAGTCGGGAGGAATTTTTCATGTCTATTCGTCTTTATGTTGGCAATCTACCGAAGGAACTCGATCGCCAAGAATTGCAAGAAGTTTTTGCGCCGGAGGGCGAATCTGTTACCACCAAGGTAATTACAGACCGCAAAACTGGAAAATGCAGAGGATTCGGTTTTGTGACGGTGCTAACCGACGAACAAGCCGACCAAGTTATTGAGAAATACAACGGCTTGATGTTCAAAGAAAACCCGCTGAAAATAGAGAAGGCATTGCCGCGCTCTAAGGGTAAATCAGAGAAGGGCGAAGACGATCAGCAGCAGTCGCCGCAGTCACCGCAATTGGTGTCGGCGTCTGCGTCTGTGCCTATGCCTGTACCTGCGCCGCAGCAACAGCAGCGCTCGGCTCCCCCTACCCAAGGTGGAGGCGGTTCCAGCAAAAGCAATCGTCGTCGGGGTGACAACAACAAGTCTCGCCGCAATCAGTCAGCAGCAACGGTGTCGAGCGCTGATTCCGGCTCAGTGCAGCCAGATCCGCGCTGGGCGAGTGCTCTGGAAGAACTCAAGCAAAGATTGGTGGAAGCTCAGACTACTAATTAGTCGCAAATGGCGGCTAATTGCTGCTGCCTCTCGACTGTGGTTGACTGAATGTATCTGGAAGTGCGATCGAGAATCGGTCAAAAAAGCCTGTTGTCGATCGCACAATTTTATTGTAAAAACCTCTAAGGATCGTGAATTAAATAATTTGCATAAGCCTGTGGGATGGGCGTCTCGCCCGTCCTTTATAGACGGGCGAGACGCCCATCCCACAAGAATAATCACGCATTGCAGGTTATTTAATTCTTATTTCTAATATCTAGCGCAGTGCGGTAAAATAACCACGATCGCGCAAGTAGTGAGGATTTAATTCCTCCCTATAAAGATTTTGATTTTGGTCGATCGACCGGACACGATGTAATATCGTGAGAATGGTTGACAAAAAAACCCGGTTTCTGTGAAAATATAGAGTTGAGCAGCGAAACATCTAGAAAGAAACCAGGTTTTTAGCCCGTCTAAACAAGTCATCTTTATTCGATAGGCCCGAATTCGATTGTCTCAATAAACTCAAAAATCTTGTTCATAATTCCCTCAACTTCAGACTCCAGGGAACCCAACTCATTCCCCTCCTGATAAATTCGCTGACAGCTTACCGTGTAGCAAAAATCGTCAGCAATAAAAGCCATAAGTCCCCGGTAAGCATCCAACCGAGTCAGAGGGCCATCGTTTTTCTGCACGCTGATAGTTGCACCCCCAGGCAAATCTAAAACCACGAAATAAGCTTCTTCATCTTCTAAATATTCTGCGTGGAGTAACTTAGAATTGGGAACATTAGCAAGAATTGCCTGAGAAACAAAATTGTCGAGAAAAGACTTGAGATAAGCTTCCTCGCCAACCGACTCGATTGTTTCTTCAACTTCACCAGCAACAGGGAAATAATCAATTTTCAGCAAAACCCCAAAGTCGTCTGAAAATGCGACACAGCTTTCTTGCTCATCAATTTTACCACCTCGTTCCTCGTCAACTGGAATGGGAACGCTAAAATTGCCTTCCGGAGATACATACCATGCCCCATCGAAATCAGACTCTTCGCCCTCTACTTCGGAGTAAGCACCAATTACATCCTCAATAATTTCTGCAGCTTCCTCGTCTTCCACACCTAATGCTTGCTGGAATTCTTGGAGAAAAGCCTCGTGCTTCTGGGATATTTCGCCATCTGCGACAAACATTGCTGCGGTTATTGCAAAAGTATCCAAAACTAACTCATCTGGCATAGATTCCCAAGCAGTATTAAATAATGCTCCTAAACCGTCTTGGGCGACAATACCGTCGAATCTTTGAAACATTGCGGACATATCATCTTCCGAGTATTCAGCAAAGATTTCTGATTCCCAAAGTATGCTTTCTAAGATATCAGCATCCGTGTCAGGGGAATTTGCCTCTGCTGCCACAAATGCTACCGCTGCTACGGATTCTTCTAAAGTCAAGCTTGCTTCGGATTGGTCTTCTGAATTGAATATTTTATCAAACTTGGCCACAGGTTTTGCCCCGCTAGTGTTTAGTTTTGCTATTCATAGCAAATTTATGACATAAAAAGATAGTCGTCAGGGATACATTTAGTTTTTGCAAAATCCCACCAGTCAATGTGGGGTGCGTCTAGCCTTACACCTGACCACTGGTGAATATCCAATCTCCAATTAATTTACCAAGGACTGCCAATTATTGTGAATCCGGCCCAAAACTTTGGGTGAGAGAACTCTGCATTTGCTACTTGTGTAGCTTGAGTAAGGTCGATCGCGCCTGGAGTTCCCCGCAATTGACCGTTTTTAACTAAAATTTGTTTGTGGATCATTGCCAGTTGAGCTTTTCTGAGCGCTTCAGCTTTAATTGGCTGCGATCGCAAATGGCGGTAACATTCGGTCATCAGCGCTAAAGTGGCGACATCATTAAGGCTGTAAGGTCGATCGCCCTTAAATCCTATCGTCCTGGACGCATCCAAACCAAAAAAAACCAGGTTTTTTGCGGTTTTTGCTGTTAGTGAGCCAAATAACACGACTCCCGCGCCCGCCAATCTCAGCTTACAACCGTCAACAGCAGCGACTAATCCAGGTAGTTTGACAGTAAATTCTGCCAATACTATCCCCGACGATATCTTGCTAAATGGCGGTTCAATTCCAACGATGAACAGCTTTAGCGGCATCGATGATGACATTCTCATCTACGACTCTAACAGCTTGTTAACATCTTTAACCAGAGCTCAAACTCAGCCAATTCTGCCTTTGCAAGCCGCGAGTTTGAGTGGCGCGATCGCTCCTACTGCTAATACTTTTACTAAGGACAGCGGCCTCTTAATTACTCCTACTGCAAGTCCCAGAAACCACTAGCAAATAGCGATCTAACTGGCATTTCTAGCGTGAAGTAATTGTAGGTTTGGTTGAGGGCGATCGAATACATTAAAAACCCGGTTTCTTGAAGAAACCGGGTTTTTGCAGTTGTTGCGGTTTGTAATACCAAATCCGGGTTAGCTATTGTCGCGATCCATGGTATAGTGCGTCGCTCGTTCTAACGTTGCTGTTCAGAGGCTGCCAATAACCTTTCGTGCCTAACCCGATGACGTTGATTAGGCCGGGTGCAAGCGAGTTGTTATGCGGCGGAACTAGCAGGGTTTATGCCTTTGTTTTTAGTAGGGAAGCAATTTCAATCATTAATTTTCGGCGCTCTGGCTGCATATAATCAAGATTTGCTGACCAGTTCAAAATATTGATAATTTCTGCTGATTTACTGGGAGCAAATTGATTCTTTGTTACCACTCTTCTTAGCGCCAATAAAGCAGCGTATTGAGTGTAGGGCATCTCCATAATACCAACTGCTCTAGAAACTAACAAATTTATATAATCAGTTGATGTGTTCCACTCAACGTGCTTGTAAGCAGACAAACGCTCTCCCCCCTTCTGGCTATTTAGTCTTTCATGAACAGGAAAATTTATAACTTTAGGAATTAAAGTCCACATTGTTGAGGAAATTTCGTGCATTAATTTTGTGCGGTTACGTCCAGAGGGCATTTCATCTCTAACCCTATCGTAATAGCCAGCCAATTGATCTATCCGCTTCAATGCTTCCGTTGAATCTATATCGTTCGCAGGATCGACTAAAGCTATGGCCTCTCGATAGCGTCCCTCAAGCTGCTGCAGCGTTTCCTGAGATGTTAGATTTATAGCCCCAATATCGGATATTTTTTCTTCGTATTTTTCTGATGCTTCTTGAACACCATATTTTAGTTTTATTCTCAGTAGATTAGTCTCAATTTCCTCAATGCCTTGTTCGCGTAACCAATTTAAAGAACCTTGCACTTGCGGAATTTGAGAAAGAAACCAAGGAAGTAAAATAGGAATCCAAAAAAGAAAGAGAAGAAGTAAAGTTACCGATGTAACCTTTAATTCAACTGAAAAACTCCAAATGTTGCTGTTAACTTTATCCGATTTAAGAGAAATACTGAGTACGCTTAATATGATTAAGATAATGATAGTAATCGAGTATTTTTTTCTCAAAGAAGAGGAAAGACCCGAATTGATACTCAATCGCTCATCTTGATTAATCTTTCGATGATAATTTCTATTCATACAATACCACACCACACTTTGCGCTAGCGGTTTAACTTTGAACAATCTGAAGGCCTTCTACTCTACCTTAACTCAACCAATAAACCACCCCGATCGCCCTGTCGGTGAGAAAAAGTGACCTGATGTTGTAGAGACTTGTAAATGGTAAATTGTCGAGCTATAGGAAAGAGCGATCGCATTTGCAACCTTGACGACAGCTACAACTTATCGATCGTAGCAAGAAAGTCAGCGTTACAGTTGCGTGTCTATTTGTCACAATCCCAGAAATCACTTGCAGACACGCTCATGACACCACCAAATGAGACAGCAACGTTAGATCCAATGCGAATAAAAAGTCGAGCGTTTGGGTGCTTCTTGCTAAGGTTACGAGATGCTTGCAATCCAGTTTTATCGACTTCATAATCACCTGTTTCAATGTCGATGATGACCATCTTGCCGATGTTCTCTTCCACCTCGACCTTTTGGGGGATGTTGCTTTCGTACAATTGCTTTGCACGTCGTGCAACTTCTTCCCGGCTTAAAAGAATTACCTGCATATATTGACTCCCGATCGCTACGCTTTTCTGTGACTCCTTCTATGATAGCCCACGGACAAGCAGGGTGAACATTGCGGTTAATTCAGTAAATTTGTTTTATTTTCCCAAAAGCAACTCTAACCCATAATAAGATGTAACGGAAAAACCTATTACTCTTGTGACGATAAAAAAGAAAAACCGATGACTGAATATCAATTAACGCCCGCAAAGTACCACCACGTACAAGTAGTTGTTTCCCTAAACCGCGTTCATTTAGAAAACTATAAAACTCCTGATGCAGCATTAACAAATACTGCTAGAACGTTGCAGTCCACACCCAAGGTAAAAAACCCGGTTTCTTTCGTCGGAGTGCGTAAGTCCTGTACTGAATTAATCGCAAATGTAACGTCTTGTTACAAGTTACTTGACACCAGGAACTAAATCTATATCATGGCTGACTATAATTGGGTAAAAAATAAATTTGTAGGGGAAATTCCATGCAAAAACTAACTAGAATTTTATTCACTACAGCTTTAACTCTAAGTATCTTGTGTTCTCCCACAGCAGCTTTCGCCAAAGCAAAAATTCAGATCGCCATCCTTTTAGATTCTAGTAATAGCATGGATGGATTGATTGACCAGACTCGTACTCAACTTTGGCAAGTTGTTAATTTTTTAACTAAAGTAACCAAAGAAGGCCAAGTGCCAGAGTTAGAGGTTGCCCTCTACCATTATGGTAATGACACTTTACCTTCTTCGGAAGGTTTTGTGAGATTATTAACTGGATTTACTCCTGAATTAGATTTAGTTTCCGAAAAGCTATTTAGTATCAAAACCAACGGCGGTCAAGAATATGCTGGCTGGGTAATTCGTTCGGCAATGCAAGAATTAAACTGGAGTAAAAATCAGGAAGATTTTCGCGTGATTTTTATTGCGGGTAATGAACCCTTCGATCAAGGCCCAATAGTTTGGAATCAATCTGTCAATCTCGCTGTCAAAGGCGATACTCTCGTTAATACAATCTACTGTGGTTCAGCCGAAAGTCAGGAGCGACAACTTTGGGCATCAGGAGCAGAGTTAGCAAAAGGCAGTAGCTTCAACATTAATCAAAACCAACAAATTGTGGTAATTAAGTCCCCTTACGACGACGAAATTTCTACTTGGAATACTAAACTCAATCAAACCTACATTCCCTACGGTAAAGAAGGAAGAATAGGACAACAACGTCAGGCTGTTGAAGATAGTAATTCTGGCACAAGTTTTGCTTCGCGTAGTGCCTCCAAAGCTTCTGAATACTATGATAATGCTTCTTGGGACTTGCTGGATGCTCTCGAAAACGGAACAGTTAAACTAGAAGCAATATCAGATGATAATTTACCAGAAATCATGCGAGGGATGACGCTAACAGAAAAAAGAGCATATGTAGCTGGAAAGAAAACAGAAAGAGAGGCGATTAAAAAGACCATCCGCGACTTATCTCAAAAGCGTGCAGCATATATTGAACAACAGCGCCAATCTAGTACCAATAGTGGGGAAAATACTCTTGATCGCGTAATTATTCAAAGTCTCCGTCAGCAATTAGCCGCTAAAGGATTCAAGCTTAATTAAAAGAACGCAGACGAAATTTCATCTGCGTTCATCTGTGTTTATCTGCTAATATCTGCGGTCAAAAAAACGCCCAATCCCACTACTTCGCAGCAGGTAAAGACAACTGAGGCGAAGTTTTAGCATAGCTTCCATTCACAGGAATCGCATCCGGTTCCTGCGAAAGCAAAAACTCACGAATTACCCTAGCAACTGCTCTTTGAGCTAAACCGCCGACTACTTTTTGGCCCATGTTCTGCACTTCCGGTTTCACCAACAACTGCGGAAGTAGCTGCAATACTTTCATCGTGTCAAAACCGGGAGTTGATTGCAAAATATCCCAAATCCGCTTGATGTGTTCTAAGTTTTTTTGTTCAGTTGGTGAAACCACAGGTTGATTTGCCTTGACTCCAAACCATTCGCCGACGACTGCTTTGGCGTTAGCAAAAGCATTGCTCGAAAGTGTGTCAAGACTTTTAACTAATTCGAGGACAATACGATCGCGAATGAAATCTCCTCTTTCGGAAAATAAATATTCTAAAGCTTGGTTCAAGATTTTGCTGACATCGTAATCGTCGCTCTCGCGGGCATTGTTGAGCAAGTTTTCTAAGCGGTTCCAGCGGAATTCGCCTTGTTTGAACAGCAAATCTTGCAGGGATGCTCTCAATTCCGGTGCGGGGTCGCTCAACAGCCGTTTTGCAACGTAAGGATAGGCTTTGCTCAACACTTTGAATTCGGGGTCAACGTTAATGGCAATCCCTTCTAACGTGACGAGCGATCGAATAATCAAAGCATAGTAAGCTGGAACCCGGAAAGGATATTCGTACATCACCGCCGAAAGCTCGTCAGTAATGCTTTTGAAATTGAGTTCGGCAACGCTAGCACCCAAAGCATTGTTAAACACGCGCGCCAAAGCGGGAATAATTGGCGTCAAATCCGTATCTGGCGTTAAAAACTCCAACTTCACGTAATCTTTTGCTAAACCTTCAAAGTCGCGGTTCACCAAATGCACCACAGCTTCCAACAAGCCGTACCGCTGATAAGGTTTAACTTCGCTCATCATCCCGAAATCGAGATAAGCTAATTGACCGTCAGGAGTTGCCAAAAGATTGCCGGGATGCGGGTCAGCGTGAAAGAAACCGTGTTCTAGGAGCTGTCTGAGAGAACACTGCACCCCCACTTCAATTAAGTAAGGAGCATCGATTCCTTGAGCTTTAACGGCTTCTAAATTCGTAAGTTTGATGCCGGTGATCCACTCCATTGTTAAGACGCGGCGGCGGGTATATTCCCAGTAGATGCTGGGAACATAAATGTCTTTGATGTGGCCGTAGAGTTTGGCAAAGCGTTCGGCATTTTGACCTTCGTGGGTGTAGTCCATTTCTTCGTAAATGCGCTCGCCCAACTCGTCCATAATGCTTGCGAGGTCACTGCGAATTATTTTGAAGTTGTTTTGTGCCCAAACTGCAACGCGCCGCAGGATGTAGATATCTAAGCCGATGTTTTCGGCTAAACCCGGTCGCTGGACTTTGATTGCGACTGTTTCCCCGGTTTTGAGTTTGCCTTTGTAGACTTGTCCGAGAGATGCTGCTGCGATCGGATCGGGGCTGATTTCTGCGTAGATGTCGTTGGGGTGGGCGCCCAATTCTTCTTGGATGAATTGATACGCTACTTCGTTCGGAAATGCTGGCAATTGGTCTTGCAGCGTTGTTAGTTCTTCTAAATATACTGGCGGTACTAAGTCGGGCCGTGTTGAGAGTGCTTGTCCGATTTTGATGAAAGCTGGGCCGAGTTGGGCCAGAATTTCTCGCAGTCGGACGGCGCGACGCTTTTGGTTGGTGGCGGTACGACCTGTTTTGCTGTCGAACCACACACTGAAGGCAAAGCTAAAAAATGTCCAAACAACGCTCGACAGCCTTCCCCAGACTTGTAGAGGTCGATTTCGGTACAGGGCTGCGATCGCAACTGGATCGTACCGAACAACATCTCCGGCCAACTCGAAAGCTATGTCTCTGGCTGATTTGAGCCGATCGTCCGTTACGACATCCGTCTCTAGTGATACTGGTACTGCTTGCAGGGGAGTTGTATTTGCATCTTGGAGATTGCCGAGTACAGCCTGAGTCCCTGAATTTACATAAGTTTGCGGGGAGGCTGGCGATACTGTCTTGACATTCATAAATCAGACCTAGTGTGAAGCATTGTAAATATATTGTAACAATTTAAGGAAGAAGACCCTTCTTCCTTCTTATATACTTACTCGCTGCTGGATGTTCTGAGTCGATCGCGAATGCCTGACAATTGCGATTGGCTGCTGACGGGCGATCGAGGTTGGGGCATTTCGGTATCGGGCCAGTTCGGTAAGTCGTGACAGGGACAGAACTCCGGGGGCATTCCGGTTTTTTTGAATACTACGGGCATAGCGCAGCGCGCGCAGGGACTGATTTCCCAAGCTGGTGTCAGCAGTTGGGCAATTGTTTCGTTTGTGCCTTCGAGGTAACAGTCTCCGCTGTCGCGGGAGATAATTTTTTGCCAGCACTCTTCAAATTCCTGGCTGTAGCGATCGCCCGCATTTACCGATTTGGGCAGCAGCGCTTCGGAACCATTGCGAATTAATACTTTTTTGCCTAACTGAAACCAGTAAGCAATATATTTTCTTACTTCACGATCTGATGCCATAACTTTTAGTCAACCCTTCAACTAATTGATTAGTTTAGACTTTTAATTTGAAATTAGCACTCTTTCTTAAGAGACATTTTATCTTTTACATAATTTCAAAATTTGGCTATTCCTCATGTTAAATTGTTGGGCTGTTCCCTCTAGGGAGTATGTTTTTTGACTAATTTATGTGAGTCTTGACTTTTCAATCTTAGTTAAAATTATACCTAATTTTCAGTTAAAATTGTCCGTCGGGAAACCGAGATGTTTTCTCTCTTGTCGATCGCGACTCCGGCTGTTAATTTTTCGCTACGGGCGGCAGCGGGGTACCCAGAGCCCTGAGATCCAAGGCGTAACCTCCGGTGGCGAGATAAACATTATTGGCGATCGCCCCGATGTGGCGCACGAGAGTGCCGAGGCGATCGCGAAACAGCCGCCCCGCCGGATAAGCAGGCACAACGCCCCATCCGGTTTCTTCCCCTACCAAAATTACATCAGCCGCCGCCGACTTCAAACTAGCTAGCAAATCTTGCTGCGTAGTAGCCCAAACAGCAGCTTCTTGTTCCAAAAGATTTGCCGTCCAAGTTCCCAGGGAATCAATCAACAAGCAATCTGAGGGCTTGCTGGCCCGCACAACGGCCGATAATTCGATCGGCACTTCTAGAGTTGCCCAATCAACTGGACGGCGATTTCGGTGCCCATCGAGGCGACGAAGCCACTCCAAATCCGTTTCATCAACGCGACTGGTAGCCACATAGATTATTTGTTTGCCCGAACCCGCCGCCAGAGTTTCGGCCCATTCACTTTTGCCACTTCGGGCAGGCCCAGTTACTAAGATTAATTGTCTAGATGTGGTTGGTTCTGAGTTAGTCATTAGTTATTAGTCAGCAGTCATTAGTCAGATACAAATGATTAAACACAATTACCACTTACCAATTACCAATTACCCATTATCATTTAAACTGCCAACTACCAAATGCTTTTTAAGCGATAATAGCATTGATGAGACAATATCAGAGTAAGTCGATCGAGAACCCCCGTATTTCCCAAGCTGTTATTTATGCCAGATCGTCCTCAGATATCAGCGATTATTTGCACCCACAATCGCGCCGCCTATTTAGGTGGGGCGATCGACAGCTTGCTGGTACAGGATTTTCCCGACAACTTTGAAGTAGTAGTAGTGGATAACGCTTCTACCGATTATGCAAGCCCCGAAAGTTCCACTTCGCGCACCCGCGAGGTGGTAGAAGCAAGACAGGGCGATCGGCGCCTCAAGTACGTCTGGGAACCCGAAATCGGTCTGTCAGTAGCCCGGAACACAGGCGCTAAGCAAGCTAGCAGCGAAATATTGGCTTATCTCGACGACGACGCTATTGCTGAGCCGAATTGGCTCAGGGTGCTGCAGGCGGCTTATCAAAGCAATCAAAAACTCGCCGTAGCTGGTGGCAAAGTCAATTTGCTCTGGCCTTCTGGAGTCAGCCCGCCCCCATGGCTGTCACCGGGATTAGCCCAGAACTTGGGAGCATACGATTTAGGCGATACTTGCCTGTACGTCACTGCTGCCGGTTTGACTCCCAGGGGAGTAAACTACTCAATCCGGCGCGCTTTTCTCGAACAAATTGGCGGCTTCGATGTCAAACTCGGTAGAGTCGGCAAAAAGTTGCTGTCAAATGAAGAGTTGCGAACCACAGAATTAGCTTTAGAGTTAGGTTGGCAAGTAGTTTATCTACCGGAGGCCCTAGTGCTTCACCATGTCGCTGCAGGAAGGCTCAACAAAGCTTGGTTTCTAGAGCGCGGGTGGTGGCAAGGCGTCAGCGAGTGTTATCGCGAACAATTGTCGGATCGAGACGGTATTGCTCAGCTTGGGCGAGGGGGTGAAAGAATCTTGAGGGGTGTCTGGAAGTCTTTTAAATATATTAGAGATCCGGCGCTGCGCTTTGAAAATTTCGTTTTTGCCTGGGGTCAAATCGGTTATTTGAGCGCAGCCATCCACGGCCTGATTTTTGCACCGAAATCGACCACTAGGTATTAGGCTATAGGCAATATCCCTCGCTGCTCAACTCGTTGGCGCGGCTGTGCCGATCGCACTTCATCCACCAAAATTCGACCGCATTCAGGTTCAAGCACTCGATTATGACATCTAGTTCATCCAAGATTCCGGTTTCCGTTCTCATTCCGGCAAAAGACGAAGAACTTAATCTACCAGCGTGTCTGGCCAGCATTGCTAGGGCGGATGAAGTTTTCATGGTTGATTCCCAAAGCAGCGATCGCACGGTAGAAATTGCCATCAGCACCGGCGCAAAAGTAGTGCAATTCTACTTCGACAACCGCTGGCCGAAAAAGAAAAATTGGTCATTGGACAATCTGCCTTTTCGCAACGAATGGGTATTAATTGTCGATTGCGACGAGCGCATTCCCCCAGAACTTTGGGACGAAATCGCGCAGGCGATCGAAGACCCCAATTTTGACGGCTACTACCTAAACCGCAAAGTATTCTTTTTAGGCCAGTGGCTGCGTTACGGCGGCCGATATCCCGACTGGAATTTGCGTTTGTTCAAGCATCAAAAAGGACGTTACGAAAACCTCGGCACTGAATCCGTACCCAATACTGGCGACAACGAAGTTCACGAACACGTCATTTTAGCCGGTCAAGTCGGCTACTTAAAAAATGACATGATCCACGAGGATTATCGCGATTTATTTCACTGGATAGAACGGCACAACCGCTATTCTAATTGGGAAGCTCGGGTTTATTACAATATTATTGAAGGGCGCGACGACAGCGGCACTATTGGTGCTCACCTATTTGGAGATGCCGTACAGCGAAAGCGATTTCTCAAAAAAGTTTGGGTGTGGCTGCCTTTTAAACCAATGCTCAGATTTATTTTATTTTACTTCATTCAGTTAGGCTTTTTGGATGGAAAAGCTGGCTATATTTATGCAAGGTTATTGAGTCAATATGAGTATCAAATTAATGCAAAACTTTACGAGTTGCGTTGTTGTGGCGGTCAGTTGAATGTGGCAGAACCAGATCCGCCTCTGTCGCCGCCAGTAGTTATAACTCAGGAGACAGAAGTGAAATTGCCTTAATATTTTGGAGGCATGGGGGAATTGGGAATTAGGAATTGGTAGTTGGGAATTGGGAATTAGGAAACCCACACCCTACCGAGCGGCTTGAGGGATTTTCATTTAATAAGTTCTTCTAGGGATGGGAACAGCAATTTTTCTGCGCTCACTTTTTCGCAATCACAAGGCTGTTGACTTGCGGATATTGCTGATACTTTGCCCAGCAGCAATTGGATGCTTTCGATTAGCAATGGTAGAGTTAATAAAATAATTGATGCTGATACTAGCAAGCTAATTAAGCCGTCAGCCCAATTCCAGTGCAGCCACGCGACGGCGATCGCAGCTAAAATTACTCCCACCGACGAAAATATGTCGGCGACTGCGTGCAGAAACGCGCTTTTGAGATTCAAGTCACCGTGACAGCAGGAATGCAAACAACAAGCATTAATCGAGTTGATGCTTAAACCAACTATGGCGGTAATTAACATCGGGAGCCCTTCTACTTCGGGAGTTGGGGACTGCAAACGGGCGATCGACTCGGAGGCTATCCACAGGGCGATCGCCACTAAACTGATACTATTAATTAAAGCAGCAATGATTTCTCCTCGTTCAGGGATTGACGATTGTGCGATCGTACAATCTACGGATTTACTTTTGCGTTTGACTGAGGAGTACCAAGTGGCTGTCAAAGTTATTGCTAAAGCTGCTACATCTGAAAAGACGTGACCCGCATCTGCTAATAGGGACAAACTATGAGAATTAAGTGCGGCGATTAACTCTGCTACAAAAAAGCTGCTAAGCAGTACCAATGCTGTTTGTAAAAGTCGCACTTTGCCAATTCTGGGATTTATATTCTCGCATTGTGCGATATCCTTGGCGTTGTCAGAGTCAAAATTTTCCCTAATTAGAAATGTCATGCAGCAGTCCTTAAGGTTAAAGTCGATTTTAAATTAAACATTAAATTAACTATCAATGACCGATTATAGACCAAATCCGAACCAATATCCGGAAAATCCGATCGCAAATTCCCCAAATCCTGAAATAAAGGATAGTTCAATTAGAGACAACCAGCCAAATAGTTTAACAGGGGAATCTTGGGTTGATTTGCGGCTGTACAACCAATCAAAGTTCGATCGGGGAAAGCCCGGTTGGCTAATTTTGCTTTGGTGGTTCGTGCAGGCGATCGCATTTCCCCTCACTCCACACCCTTTTAACGGCATCAGAAGCGGCTTGCTGCGGTTATTTGGAGCAAAAATAGGTCGGGGTGCGTTCATTCGTCCCACGGCTCGTTTTACCTATCCTTGGAAAGTTGAAATCGGCGATTACAGTTGGATCGGAGATGATGTTGTATTGTACAGTCTCGATCGAATAGCGATCGGCAAACACTGCGTCATTTCTCAAAAAAGCTACCTCTGCACCGGCACTCATGACCCTCAAGACCCAGCCTTTAGCTTAATAACAGCACCTGTAATCATTAATAACGGCGTTTGGATTGCCGCCGACTGCTTCATTGGTCCAGGTGTCGAAATCGGTGCAAATACGTTAATTGGAGCTCGCAGCAGCGTCTTTAAAAATATGCCTGCAGGCTTTATTTGTACAGGAACACCTTGTCGTCCCCGCTATCGGCGAGAAATTAACCAAAGTTCATAAGAGACATTGCACCGGGAAACTAAGCAGCTTTACAAGCTTGCTGCCGAATTGGAATTTCAATGACGAATTCTATTCCCTTTCCTAATCCAGGCTGGCAGTATAATCTGCCCCCATGCTTTTCAACGATAATTTGGTAACTGATAGATAACCCCAACCCAGTTCCTTTACCGATCGGTTTGGTAGTAAAAAAAGGGTCAAATAGTTTCGGCTTTAAAGTTTCGCAAACTCCTCGACCGTTGTCACTAATATGAATAGCCACCCAATTCTCATCAATTACTTGTGTAGAAATTTCAATTCGGTTCGGGTGTTGTTTGATTTCTGCAAAGGAACGCTGCTGATTAGATTCATCTAAAGCATCAATGGCATTGGAAATAATATTCATAAACACTTGATTTAATTGTCCGGCATGGCATTCTACTGGTGGAAGCTGACCGTACTTTTTTATTAGTTCAATCTCAGGATGCTCTGGTTTTGCTTTTAAACGATGATGCAGGATGGTGAGTGTACTATCAATTCCTTCATGAATATTTACAGCTTTCACCTCTGCCTCATCTAGGCGAGAAAAGATTCGCATAGACTTGACAATTTCCTGGATGCGCTGCGTTCCTAAGTTGATTGAGTTAAGAACTTTTATAAAATCTTCCTCCACAAATTCCAGTTCTATTTCATCCATTGCTGCTTGAATCCGAGGGGTAGGATTTACATAATCTTCTTGATAGAGGTGTATAATTTTTAGTAAGTTATGAGCATACTCTTGGGCATAACCCAAATTACCAGAAATGAAATTTATAGGGTTGTTTATTTCATGAGCAATCCCAGCGGCCATTTGCCCTAAGCCAGACATTTTTTCGCTTTGGATTAACTTAAGTTGCATTTGTTGTAAATCTTCATAGGCTTGGCTAACTTCTAAAACTTTCTGCTCCAATAAGGTATTTTTTTCTTCTAATTTTTCAGCTAGAACATGAAGCTTTAAATGCAGCTTGACCCGAGCTAATACTTCCTCCTGTTGGAAGGGTTTGGTAATATAATCTACAGCCCCAAGCTTAAACCCCTCAACTTTATTAGCCGTATCCGAGAGCGCCGTCATAAATATAACGGGAATCTGTTTAGTTTCTGGATTAGCCTGTAATCGACGACAGGTTTCAAATCCATCAATCTCCGGCATCATGACATCTAGTAAGATTAGATCTGGTAGAGCATATTTAACTCGCTCTAGTGCCATTTTTCCAGATTTCGCAACCCGAACTTCAAATCCTGCTTGGCTTAAGGCATCAGATAATACACCTAAGTTAGCTGAATTGTCATCAACTATAAGAATCGTACCGTTTGCTTGAATTTCTGAATTCATAAACCTTACTTGTAGGACTGAATAAACGTTATAATCTCTTCGTCTTGAAAGTCCTTTGCCATCTGATGCAATATTTTAGCAAAGGGAATGTATTTTGGGTCTATTGATTCAAGTAATACCGCCTGCTTAACTATCTCTAGGAAATTTCCTTTCATAGCCAGCTCGTATAGCATTTCCATTTCTGTAGCAGGCGGGGCAATTAGTTCGTTGGTGTCTGAGGCTCTCGCCAGTGGATCTTCATTAGCTTCATAAACCCATTCCAAATCAAGATACTGTTGCAATTTTTGTAGTAGTTCCGTGGCTTGAACAGGTTTGGGAATAAAAGTGTTGCCTCCTGCTTCTAAACTTCTGTATTGATCGGTTTCAAATACGCTGGCCGAAGAGACAATAATGATGATGTCTTTGAAATTTTCCGATTCTCGAACCCGCTTAATTAGCTCGAAGCCATCTAGTTCGGGCATTAATAAATCGGTAACGATTAAATCTGGCTGCACCTCTAGAATTTTTTCCCAGCCTTCCTGCCCATCGTTCGCTTCAGACACCTCAAAGCCGATCGGACTGAGCAAATTGCTAATTACCGAACGGTTAGCCCATTTGTCATCAATAACCACAATCTTAGGTTGGCGGTCTTTGATGCCGATAATCTGCCCGCGATGGTCAATTTGAGATGTTTTTACCCATTCATCGGCTTGAGATAGATTGACATCAAACCAAAAAATACTGCCAACATTCATCTCACTTTTAACCTGAATGGTACTGCCCATTAGTTCTACAATCCTTTTGCTAATTGCCAGTCCCAATCCCGTACCTTCCGTCTGCCGCCTGCGATCTCCTACCTGCTCGAAGGGCTGAAAGATAGCTTGGAGTTGATCTTGTGCAATGCCGGTACCTGTATCGCGTATTTCAAAGCGAATTTTTTCTTCTGTGGCAAAACTGACTATAAAAGTAACAGTGCCCTTATCCGTAAATTTAATAGCGTTGCTTAAAAGATTAATTAACACTTGTCGCAAGCGTTTTTCATCCGCACGAATACCGATCGGGAGTTCGGGGCTTGATGGAAAATGAAACTGAATTCCCTTTAGTTCAGCTCGGATACGGCACATTTCTGCGACACCTTGCAGGAACGCCGGGAAATGAAAATCCGTGGGCATGAGTTCCACTTTCTGTGCTTCAATCTTCGACAAATCGAGAATATCATTGATTAAGGTCAGTAAATGGGAACCGCACTGATAAATGACATCAATGCGCGATCGCTCTTCTTCATTCAAGACTTTGGAACGCTGAAGAATCTGCGCGTAGCCCATAATGCCATTCAGCGGAGTCCGCAATTCATGGCTCATGTTGGCAAGAAATTCACTTTTAGCCCGACTAGCTGCTTCTGCGGCTTCCTTGGCTTTTGCCATTACGAATTCTGCTTGTTTGCGATCGTGGATATCGATACAAGTGCCAACCCACTCCCGGAGGCTGCCATCTTCTTCCAGAAGTGGCACCCCTCTAGCTTGGAAATAACGATAGTTTCCATCCGTTCCGCGCATTCGATATTCCATCTCAAACAGGCTTCTCGTTTGCACTGCTTCCATCCACACCTGAACTGTTCGTTCGCGATCGTCCGGGTGGATTGTATCTAACCAGCCAAAACCAACCGCCTCAGCTTCCCTTTGTCCGGTGTAAGCTCTCATACTCGGTGAATCCTGGCATCTTCCTTCAGCATCCGTTGTCCAGACAATTTGGGAAATGGCAAGGATTAGCGATCGATAGCGTTCTTCGCTTTGTTTGATAGCATCTTCGGCTTGTTTGCGATCGTGGATATCATTGCAAGTACCAACCCACTCGCGGATGTTGCCATTTTCATCCACAATTGGTACTCCCCTACCTTGAAAATAACGATAGTTTCCATCCGTTCCCCGGATTCGATATTCTATATCAAACAGGCTTTTCGTTTGCACTGCTTCCATCCAAGCCTGACTCGTTCGTTCCCGATCGTCCGGATAAATTGGATCTAACCAGCCTAAACCAAGCACTTCAGCTTCAGTTTGCCCGGTGTAAGCTCTCCAACTCTGTAGATCAGTGCCTATTCCTTCAGCATCCGTTGCCCAGACGATTTGGGATGTGGCAACCATTAGCGAACGATAGCGTTCTTCGCTTTGTTTTAGAGCATCTTCGGCTTGTTTGCGATCGCTAATATCTCGTGTGGTGGCGATGATGCCGAGGATATTGCCCTTAGCATCCCGCCAAGGAGCCTTGGTAGTGAAAAAGGTCGCGGTGGTTTCACCCTGAGAGACATCTTCCTCGTAACTCTCAGTGATTCCTGCTTCCATGAGTTGGCGATCTTTCGCCATAATTGCACGGGCACTGTCAGGCGGCAGTAATTCCAAATCATCTTTGCCGATGATTTCCTCAATTGGCTTGCCTATGAAGTTTGCCAAATTCGAGTTAAGGGCAACATGACGCCCTTCCCGATCTTTAACGACAATGAAGTCTGGTGTACTTTCCAAAATTGAGTTTAGCAGTGCATTACGATCGCGCATCTGGGCTTCAGCTTGTTTGCGATCGTTAATGTTTCGCGCTATGGCGATAATACCGAGAATATTGCCTTGACCGTCCCGCCAAGCGGCTTTTGTGGTTAAAAAATAATTGCTGGTCTCACCATTTGAAATTTCTTCTTCGTAGGTTTCAGTAGTACCTGTTTCTATAATCTCCCGGTCTTTTGCCATTATTGGAACGGCAGCAGCAGGGGGCATCAGTTCCGAATCATCTTTACCCACAATCTCCTCTATGGGTTTACCGTCAAATAATAAGTTTGCCACAAAGGAATTAAGGGCAACATATCGGCCTTCCCGGTCTTTAACCACAATGATGTCTGGCGTACTTTCCAAAATAGAGCTCAGCAAGAGGTTGCGATCGCGCAGCACAGCTTGCTGTTCGCGGAGAGCTTCTTCAGCTTGTTTGCGATCGGTAATATCTGTATTAGCTCCAACCCATTCCCGAATTGAACCATCCGCGTTCAGAATTGGTACACCGCGACAACTCATGTAGCGATATTCCCCGTCATAGCGACGCATACGAAATTCAACTTCATAGAGGGAGCCATTGGCACAGGCAGCCGACCAGACGCTAGCAACATGAGCGCGATCGTCTGAGTGGAACGTGTCTAGCCAGCCCCATCCCTTGTAATCATCAAATGTCTGTCCTGTAAATGCAGTCCA
Organism: Microcoleus sp. Pol12B3; assembly: GCF_036701355.1. NCBI lineage: Bacteria > Bacillati > Cyanobacteriota > Cyanophyceae > Oscillatoriales > Microcoleaceae > Microcoleus > Microcoleus sp. Pol12B3. The sequence goes on along the minus strand of NZ_JAUBQS010000002.1, from coordinate 122,878 downwards.
AGCGAGTTGTTCGCTAACGAGTTCGCCTTCAGCATTGGTATTCCAAATAATTTGAGCGCTAGCTTCCATCCAAGAACGAAATCGTTCTTCACTTTGTTTGAGGAGATCTTCTGCGGTTTTGCGATCGCGAATATCCCGCGTAATAGTCGCAATCCCTACCGGTTCATTAGTCTCTGGATGTTTAATCAAAAATAGGGTGTAATCTACCAGGATGGGTTGACCTGTCTGGAAATGTCTGAAGCGGAAATCACTCCGCCAACTTCCCTCTTGCATTACAGCAGGCAGAATAGAGTGCTGTACCAAGTCCAAATCTTCTGCCATGAAGAAGTCGGTAATGTGTTTGGTTTTGGCTTCCTCCAAACTACTGAGTCCCACCAAATCCAGACCAGCTTGATTCACTACCATCGGGCGACCATCCATTGAGGCCACGCCAATAAAGTCACGGCTATTCTCGATCGTTGTAGCGAGCAATTGCCTTTCTTCCTCTGCTTTTTTGCGATCGCGAATATCCCGCGCAATAGTGGAAATAAACTCTACTTCGCCCGCTTCTGTTTTGTGGACGATCAAAACCTGGGAGACTGGAATTTCTTCCCCATCGCGTGACAAAAATAGGATTTCACCCGCACACCTCCCCTCTCGCAAGGCGCTGGGAATTATTTCGTTGTGGAACTTTGCTTTTGCCGAGGGAGCTAATACAGAATCTATAGTAAACGGCGATCGTGCTTCCTCTGGGGATATCCCCAGCATTTCCTGTCCGGCTTTGTTGAGATAGACGCTGTGCCCAGCCGCATCAGAAACTCCTACTAAGTCGGAAGTTGCTTCCAAAATTGCCGTCAGTCGTGCCTGCTTTTGTTCTGCCCGCTTGCGATCGGTAATTTCAATTACAATCCCACCAAGACCAAAAACCAAGCCATTTTCATCCAACAAAGGATAGTAAGATGCTTGCCAGTAGCGCACGATGCCCGGTTCTTTCGGTGTTTCACCCACTAATTCATAGTCAAGAATTGGCTTGCCCGTATCCAGAATGTCTTGCAGCATTGGTTCCACAGTCGGAGCCAATTCTGGCAGCACCTCACGCACTGACCTACCAATATGGTCTGCCACACAAACGCCATTCATCTGGGCCAAAACTTCGTTAATTTGGACATACCGGAGTTGGCGGTCAAAAATCAGCAGTCCGGCGTTGGCACCTGCAAAAAAAGCGTCGAAGTGAGCCTGTCGCAATCTCTGTGCTGTTGTGCTCTCTTGCTGTTGCGGTTGGGTTTTCTCTGGTGGGAATTTGCTCATCTTGGCTCGTGCATTTCAGCTATTATTCTAAAACTTCTTTCCAATGGCGCGATCGCAAGGTTTTCCTTGTTTCCTATTTGGTTACTGAAGAAAACCTTCAGTAGGGCGACCATTCGGTTTTCAATCGGCGATATATGTATACCTTGCGACAATATTTCAGTTAATTCTTCGGATGTATCGCCAAGCAGTTCTATTGCTCATCAATTCTATTCCTAATCAATCCTATTGGTAGAACGTTGGTGACAACCTAAGCTAGGGAAGCGTTTGTCAATCAGCAATTATGCTCAGTATTTACTCAGGTTTTGGGTGGAGAATTTAGATTTGGGCGATCGAGCGATCATGTATCGCGCGATATTTATTTCCACCCAACCCCAGACCACCAATTATCCACTCCTGAACAAGCAAGTATTTTCAGTAATTTTACTGATTGACAAATGTGATTAAGTTATAGTTTTTCCTCCAGGTAGGTAGAGTGCCAAGTATTCTTGGAACGTTATCAATTTTAGCTAGATTCAGTTAAATTTTCACTTAGATATACACAAAACGCACGCAACTAGCAGATTAATAGCAATATGTCTCCCACCAGTTAAAGTCATTGTAATACTTGCATATTTGACTTGTCCACTTAAAGAGTCATTCAATAATCCCTGCTTAAGTTGATAACGGGACTTCAAAAAAAAATTAGTGGAGGGTATGATAAACTCGAATCGAGTTAATGTTGACTAAAGTTAGTAGAGCGATCGCTTTAATAATAGATGAGTTTGCTCTTGGATCGCGAAAAAGTGGCGCACTAACCGCAGGCCTGCGAAGACCAGGTAGCCAAAAAATTGGCAATAGGGATAACTGCGTAGTATGAGGAAGCATATCTCTCTGTAACGACTTCACTTTTTTTGCCACTAAAAATAGGTTAAAATTTATGATTACGAGTTCAGTATTTTATTTTTACATTTGGTACTGAGGACTTTATTTTTTACTACTCCCCTTGAAAAATGACAACACAAACAACCTTAAAGCCTGAATTTAAATTAAATACAATACCAGAAGAAGTATTCACACATATCTCGCAAATATTTACCGCTACCCTATTTAAAATAGGTGAAAATCCTGTATCTTTGCAGTCACTGGTGGAACTGATTGTATTGTTTATGGCTATCCTTGTGATAGCACGCTCTTTTACCAACTTTCTTAAGGAAAGCTTGCTTGTCAGACTGGGAATTGACGAGGGAAATCGGGAAGCTATCGCAGTAATTATTGGCTACTTAATAGTAGCTTTGGGGGTGATAGTCGCCATCCAAAGCATTGGCTTCAACCTCGCTTCTTTTGCAGTAGTTGCGGGGGGGCTGGGAGTCGGAATTGGCTTTGGCATCCAAGATTTAACAACTAATTTTGTCAGCGGCTTAACGCTGCTTTTAGACAGACCCGTGAAAGTCGGAGACTTTGTAGAATTAGAAGGATTAATGGGAATAGTCAAAAAAATCTCGATTCGATCGACAATCATCCAAACCATTGAGGACTCCAGCGTCATAGTTCCCAACAGCAAAATGATTAGCAACAAAATTGTTAATTGGAGTTACGAAAACTCGCTACTGTGTCTGCGAGTTCCCGTAGAAGTAGCGGAGAATAGTAACCCGCTGTTAGTTACAGAAACTCTGTTAAATATTGCTTACGCGGAAGCGGGAGTTTTATACGAACCGAATCCAAAAGTATTGTTTGTCGAATTTGGTGATGATAGTTTTAAATTTGAACTTTTAGTTTGGACGGACAGACCGACTGAAAGAGAAGTAATTAAAAGTTCTTTGAATTTTGCAATTGAATACAATTTCCGCCAGCAAAAAATCGAATTTCCATTCAATGACAGAGAAATTTATTTACAAAACCCCGAAGTTTTGTTGTCAATATTTAACAAAAAAGAAATTGCTATTGATCTCTCGAATAGTTACTCGGAAAATGAGCAAAAACGGCAATTTTTTGGCGAGGGAGTGAAAAAGCCATCTTCCCTTAGTTGTTTGCTGCGAGAGGTGGAATACTTTGAAAACCTGACCGATCTTGAATTGCGGCAATTGATTGAAGTTGGGTACCGCAAACGGCTGCGACCGCAAGAATTTTTATTTCACGAAAACGACCCTGGAGATGCTTTTTACATGATTCTTTCAGGTTCAGTCGAAGTTTTTGTGGAAGCTATTGACAAACATCTGAATAACCTCGGCACTGGTCAGTTTTTTGGGGAACTTTCTTTGATGTTGGGAATCCCCAGAACTGCTTCGGTGAGAGCTTTAGAAGAAACAATTTTGTTTGCCATCAATAAAGAAGGTTTCCAGAAAGTTTTAACGGAACGACCTGATTTATCGGAACAGATTATTAAAGAAATAGTCAAGCACAAAGAAGAACTAAGCGAGAGACAGCAATTATTGCGAGAAATGGAATTAGTAGATGCAGCAGAAGAGGAGGAAAATCCTGTAGAATGGGTGAGAAAACGGTTAAAAAATCTATTTAGTGTTTGAAATAATTTCTATGACGCGATTTATTCACGATCTTTTTGCCAAAGAATACCTGGAGGAATTGCTGTCGCCGCTCGGAACGGTTAATATCGGCCGCGATGTGACTTCCGAAGTCCGAGAAATAGATGTTTATTTTACTCCCCGAACCGCAATTCCCGCATACTCAGAAACCCTGGGATTGTTGGGAAAAATGGCAAACACAACTGCAATTTTTGAACCGTTTCGCAATCCTGCCAACGTCAGCGAAATTTGTAGCTGTCTGGGGAAGTTATTGGACGTGCGAGGTGAATTGGAACGGAAATTTAGGAGAGAAAATACTCGCTATGAGGACGCTCAGTTACCCAAACTGTGGATTTTGATGCCCATAGCATCGAAAGCATTGGTAGATAGCTTTAATGCGATACCAGACACAGAGAATTGGATGCAGGGAATCTATTTTTTGGGTGAATCTTTGCGAACTGCAATTGTGGCGATCCGCCAGTTGCCAGAAACTCCAGAAACTCTGTGGTTGAGGATTTTAGGCAAAGGGGGAGTGCAGCAAAGGGCTATTTCCCAATTGAGCGCTTTAGCAACAGACGATCCGTTGCGGATTATCGCGCTAGAATTGCTGTATCGGTTACAGTCAAATTTAGTAACCGATGCGCCACAAGAATTAGAGCCAGAAGAGCGGGAGTTAATTATGGCCATTGCACCACTTTTTCAACAACAAATACAAGCAGCACAGCAACAAGCTAGAGAAGAAGGACTAGAACGAGGCAGACAAGAACAACAGCGCTTAATTTTAGAAAACTTTCTGCGAGTTAGATTCGGAGAATTAAGCCCCAAAATGACTGTTTTTCTATCTCCAATATCCAAGTTGGCGGCGGCAGAATTTACAGTGCTGTTGCTGGCAATCTCGATGTTAACCGTTGATGAAGCTGGACGGGAAGCAGCGGTAAAATTGTTAGCTGAAAGTGTCTTGCAAATGCGATCGCCTGAATTGGGCGATCTTCTGCCTACAGCCGTTACTAATTTATTGGCTTTGCCGGTGACAGAATTGGCATTGTTTGTAGAACAACTACCGCAGTTATCGGCTGAGGAATTGAGGGACAGGTTAGGAAAAACACCTGACTAAAACCTGCGATCGCAGCCATAAAGCGATCTTGCTCTTTATGGCTGCGATAATTCTCACATAAAATTCCTCGATTCTGTCGATCGCACTTTAGGAATTGGACTGCGGCGACAAAATCAAGTGCAGCAGACCGTCGATCAGTCGATCGCGCTCCATTGGCAGAATCTCTTTGCCGTGCATCATATGCTGCGTTAACTGGAAATATACCAAAGATCCAATAAAAATCCGCGCTGTTGCCTCGGGATCGGGCAATTTTAACTCTGGATGCGATGCCAAATATTCCGCTAGCCGATCGATACCCGGTTTAGCTAAGTTTCTCACAAATGTCTGCGCTAACTGGGGAAAACGCCCCGACTCCGCAATCACTAACCTCACAAAATTGAGAAATTCAGGTTCCTGGGTCACCTGATCCAATACATTTGTGGCAACGAATCGCAGCGCTACAGCCGGTTCTTCATCCAGAACTGTAAAATGGACTTTTTTTCGCGCCAGCCGCTGTACCAAGGCCGCGAATAATCCTTCTTTATCTGCAAAATAGCTGTAAACCGTGGCTTTGGAAACTCCTCCCGTCTTCGCTACCTTGTCCATACTCGTGCCCGCGTAGCCGTGGGCTAAAAATTCTTGCATCGCACCTTGCAGGATTTGCTCGGTTTTGTCACCTCCTGCTGCGTCTGGTTCGATCGGTTTTGTCCTTGCCATACCTTGCTTCTGTAATTTTTATTTGGGCTCTTGACATCATTATACTGAACGGTTTAGTATTAAAACACATCAGAACTAAACCGTTTAGTTTTATTTATCAAAAAGAGGTATGTCATGGTACACCAACCAACAGCAGACGGCTTATCCTCAACTCCATCCCTAGTTAAACAACTCCTAGTTGTGGCAGCACTAGCAACCCTGGCGGCAGGGGGAACCACAGGCTACACGATCTGGCGATCGCGCATACCCGATCCCAACGCAGTAGCTGCAGCAGCATCCGTGGCGGCATCCCAATTAACGACAGTTACAGCCTTGGGGCGACTCGAACCCAGGGGAGAAGTAATTAAAGTCTCCGCCTCCGGTGCCACGGAAGGAAACCGGATCGATCGACTGTTGGTAAAAGAGGGAGACAGGGTGAAAACAGGTCAGACGATCGCAATTTTGGACAGCCGCGATCGCCAGCAAGCCGCCCTCGACCAAGCTCAAGAACAGGTGCGCGTCGCTGAGGCAAACCTAGCAAAAGTGAAAGCAGGAGCCAAAAACGGCGAAATCCAAGCCCAGAAAGCGACTATTAGCCGTTTATCCGCCGATCGCAGCAACGAGATCGCAGCGCAACAGGCGATCGTTGCCCGTCTAGAAATCGATCGCAGCACCGAAATTGCAGCGCAACAAGCCACAATTGCCCGCATCAGGGCCGAACAACAAGGTGAAATTCAAACCCAACAAGCCGCAATTGCCCGTCTACAAGCCGAACTCCGCAACGCCATAAGCGAAGATCGGCGCTACTCCCAACTGTATGAACAGGGAGCAATTTCCGCCTCAACTAGCGACAGCAAAAGCCTCGCAGCCGAAACAGCCCAACAGCAACTCAACGAAGGAAAGGCAAAACTGAATCAAATTCAGGAATCCCGCCAACAGCAGATTAACGAAGCCCAAGCCAAACTCAACCAAATTCAGGAATCCCGCCAACAGCAAATTAACGAAGCCCAAGCCAAACTCAGCCAAATTCAGCAATCCCGACAGCAGCAGATTAATGAAGCTGCTGCAAATCTCGATCGCATCGCCGAAGTGCGTCCGGTTGACATAGCAGCAGCCGCCGCCGAAGTCAGTTCCGCCACTTCAGCAGCCAAACAAGCCAAAGCCAATCTGGATCTAGCTTACATCCGTGCTCCCAGAGACGCCCAAGTCCTGAAAATTCACACGCATCCGGGGGAAAGGGTGGGAAACGACGGCATTGTCGAACTCGGACAAACTCGCGAGATGCTGGCTGTTGCGGAAATCTACGAAAGCGATGTGGACAAAGTACGCCTCGGACAAACCGCCAAAATTACTAGCGATGCTTTGATCGGCGAATTGCGGGGAACTGTCGAACATATTGGTTTGCAAGTGCAGCGGCAAAACATTGTTAACACCGATCCTTCTGCGAATATTGATGGTCGAATTGTGGAAGTAAAAGTGCGCTTAGATGAAGCTTCCAGCCAGAAAGTAGCGGGATTAACCAATTTGCAAGTCAAAGTGGCGATCGGGGAAATTAAAGATTAAGAAGACTTAAACCCCAGGGTCGCTTTCTTCAATCCAAAATCCAAAATCTAAAATCTAAAATCCTATGATTGGACTCATAAAACCCTTACAACAGTTAAGACGCAGAACTTCCCTCGGATGGCTGCAACTGAGTCACGACAAAGGCCGAATGGCCGTTGCAGTCGCAGGAATTGCCTTTGCTGACGTTTTGATGTTCATGCAGTTAGGCTTCCAAAATGCGCTTTACACCAGCAATACGCGCCTGCACCAAACCTTGCAAACAGACTTAGTTTTGATTCACCCACAAGCGCGAAACTTGATTAATTTGTCTTCCTTCCCCAGGCGCAGATTGTATCAAGCAATGAACGTACCGGGCGTGAAATCAGCCGAGCCGCTTTACGTGAAAATTGCTAACTGGAAAAATCCCGAAACTCGACGCGAAACGTCGCTGATGGTGGTCGGTTTCAATCCGAATCACCCTGCGTTTGCGCTTCCAGAAGTTAACCAAAATTTGAGCGCGATTAAATTGCCGGATACTGTGCTGTTCGATCGAGCTTCTAGGGGAGATTACCAAGGAACGATCGCGCAAATCGATCGAGGAAAAGTCGTTAAAGCTGAGGTAGAGCGGCGCACGATTAACGTCAGCGGTTTATTCACAGTTGGAGCATCTTTTGCCGCCGACGGTATTTTGATGACTAGCGATCAAAATTACCTGCGCCTGTTTCCCAGACAAAACGCCGCCAGTGTTAATGCCGGATTAATTCAACTGCAACCGGGTGCTGACCCCGTGGAAGTTCAACAAGTTTTAAAAGCATATTTACCGCCGGATGTCAAGGTATTAACCAAACAAGAATTTATCGATTTTGAGAAAAACTATTGGGCTAAGAATACTGCGATCGGCTTTGTATTTAACTTAGGCGTCGCGATGGGTTTTGTCGTTGGTGTAATTATTGTTTATCAAGTTCTCTCAACCGATGTCAGCGACCACATGGGAGAATACGCTACTTTCAAAGCAATGGGCTACCGCAATGTTTATTTACTCGGTATCGTTTTTGAAGAAGCTCTAATTCTTTCCGTCCTCGGTTTTTTGCCAGGAGTAGGAGTCTCTTTCGGACTCTACTCTTTAACTCGCAAAGCTACAAATTTACCCCTGTACATGACGCTGATTCGAGCAGTTGCAGTGTTAATTTTGAACGTGATTATGTGCACTATTTCAGGAGCAATTGCCACTCGTAAACTGCAAGCAGCCGATCCAGCAGATATGTTTTAAGGGAAAATGAATCAGAGAGTATGAAAGACTAAAGCCCTGACTAAAAACATATTTTTGCAATCTTTCTCTTCTTTTTCCTCTGCCTTTTTGGCGACAAAAGCGGTTTATTAGACTTGAAGTGAAAAATTTACCAATCTTGAAATCCATCTGCCTTCATCTGCGTTCATCTGCGGTTTCCCTCTTAATCAAAGATTTAGGCAACCTTGTGTCTTAATTAAATCTCCAACCTCAAACCAATAACATATGAATTCTACTACTCTCTACCCAACAACCAACGCATTACAGATTCCTGCACCTGTAATTTCCGCGCACCACCTCGACCACTACTTCGGTCAAGGTCAACTGCGAAAACAGGTACTTTTTGACATTAATCTCGAAATTAAAGCAGGTGAAATCGTGCTGATGACGGGGCCTTCTGGTTCTGGAAAAACTACGCTTTTAACTTTGATTGGCGGATTGAGATCCGGTCAATCGGGAAGTCTCCAAATTCTCGGTCAAGAAATGTGCAAAGCGAGTGCGGACCAATTGGTAAAGGCGCGACGCAAAATTGGCTATATTTTTCAGGCGCATAATTTACACCGCAGTTTGACGGCGCTGCAAAACGTGCAAATGGGTTTGGAAGTTCACGGCAATTTGTCGCGTTCTCAAATGCGCGATCGCTCTGCAAAAATGCTAAAGTTAGTAGGACTGGAACAGCGGATTAACTATTATCCAGATGACTTGTCGGGAGGACAGAAACAAAGAATTGCGATCGCCCGCGCTTTGGTCAGCCAACCGCAAATTGTTTTAGCGGACGAACCAACAGCCGCCCTGGACAGCAAATCCGGTCGCGAAGTGGTGAATTTGATGCAGCAATTAGCCAAAGAACAGGGTTGTACTATTTTGTTAGTAACCCACGATAACCGAATTTTGGATATTGCCGATCGCATCCTTCACATGGAAGATGGAAAATTAGCCTAATTTTTAAATTTCCGAAGAATAGACATCACCCATAACTCCCTCATTTTCAATTTTGGATGTCAAAATTTAATCCAAAATTGCCAAACCCCAATCTAAACTCGTCCGAGGACTATTCACTAATTGCTAACAACCAATCCTGGGCGGTCAATCCCCAAATTTTGCAGGTACATTGCTTCGAGTTTGGGCATCGACGATTCCACGGAACCGCCATAACGCCGAAAAGAAGGCCAGATGTAAGCGAGTTTTCTGACTGCTGGCTCCAATCGACCCGCTTCTATATCTTCTAATGCACCTTTTTCTCGGATTAACTCTACAGCTACAAGGTCTTGATTTTGCGGGCTGAAATCGCTGATGCTAAATTTTTTGGCAAATCTGTCCCAAGTGGTGCTGAGAAACTGATATCGCCCTGCTGCGTCGGAACATAGTTTTTTGCCATAGCGGCGGCCGCACCTCATTTCCCTAGGATGATCTTTAAAGCTGACAAATTTCGTGCCGGTGTACTGAGTGCGGTAGCCGTCGGCGCTAGCGGTTCCTTCGGCGGCGGCAATTGTGTCGAGAAAGGCTTTTACTCGACGTTCCGGGCCGATGCTATCGAGTCTGTTATCCTGTATGGGCTCTGGTGAATTGAGGGTTGCAGTTTCCGATTTACGATCGCGCTCGATGTTATCCTCTCTGAGGTCTGGTGAATCGAGGGCCGCAACTTCCGGCAGACGTTTCGGGGTGGGCGAGCTTTCTGCCGAGACCGATTGCCCCCACAGTCTCGGGGTAATTCGACCCAAAAAAAAGCATAAACAGATGCACAAACTCCATGAAAGTTTAAAACGGAGGCGTTTGGACAGTTGCCTGCGCTGCCGCACAGGCCACCCGTGCAGGGGGAGGACTGCGGGCAAGATTCCCGTTTGCTGGCCGAAGGCGAACAGCGATTTCAGCGCTAGCAAGGTTTGCTTGTAAAAACCGGGTGCAAGTTTTCGAGATCTCATTGCTGCAGCGAAAGTCTCGACATCAGTTAGAGTCACTTCTGCCAGCGGTTTTTCTACAAACAGCCGAAAACGGTTGGCCGCCTGCCAGCTAAAGCGCTTGCTGCGGGGGGATTTTTGCTCCACCCAGAGGCGAATTAGCTCGATGTCTGAAATGGGTTGCAGATGGCTTCCCAGATGTTCTGGCGCGTACAAGAGTACCTCCTGATATCACTTCTAGTTGAAGGTTCCCAGTGAGAACGGATGAGTGAAACAGGGAGCAAGGGAAACTGGCTTCAACCATACTAAGTGATACTACTAAGCGCTCACCGGGTCAAGCTGAATGACCGATTGTTCGAGCAGTTGAGTGTAAAGTTGACCCAGTTGAGAGGCGATACCGTCCCAACTGAAATAGGTTTCGACGTGCTGGCGGCCTGTGTGTCCGAGTTGCTGACGCCATACTGAGTCAACTAACAAGCGATCGATCGCATCGGCAAAGGCTGCTTCATTTTTCGGCGGCGCAAGCAAACCTGTTTCTTGCGGCACTACAGTATATTTCAGCCCTCCCACGTCGGAGGCGACTACTGGCGTGCCGCAGGCCATCGCTTCAATGGCGACTAAACCGAAGGGTTCGTAGTGGCTGGGAACGACGCACACATCGGCGGCTGCGTAATAGGCGGGGAGAATGTCTCGGCTCAAGGCGCCGGGAAAACTGGTAATGTCGCTCAGACCGAGTTCTTCAACGATGCTGCCGATACGATCGCGCTCTTTACTGTCGCTTTCCCCCTCACGCCACCCGCCGCCCATTATGAGGTTTAAATCGGCTTTGGGCACCGCCGACAGACTAACGGCGCGGACTAAGGTTTCTATGCCCTTGCGGGGGTCGAAACGGCCGACGTACAACACGACTTTGGTTTCGGGGGCTATGCCCAAGTGGCGGCGGGCCGTCGATCGGGCGATCGAGCCGAACCTTTCAGTGTCGGTACCGCAGGGAATGATGTCAATATTGCCTTTTGAGGAAACCAGAGACCTCATGTGTTCTTTTTCTTGGGGACTGGTAGCCACTACGCGATCGGCTGTTTCCAAAAGTGTTTTTTCTACTTGCAGCCTGGTTTTGGCAATCATCGGAATTGTCGAAACCGACTTGTATTTAATTGCTGCCAAAGAATGGTAAGTGTGAACTTGCAGCAGAGGTTGCGATTTTTTCAACTCCATTCCCACCCAAGAAGACAGCCAGTAATTTGTGTGAACTAAGGGATATTGAAAGCCTGACTCTAACTGAAATTTGTGAAATTCTTGAACAAAGATTGGCAAATATCCATAAAGTTCATCGCGGGGAATAAATTCTTGTGGCCCTGCTACTAGCCTAATTGTCCGGCAATTGGGACTGTGCTGTACAATTCTTGCTTGTTGGCGATCGGATAAGCGGGTGAACATATCAACTTGCCACCCCTGTTTAGCCAAAGCTTCTCCTACTTGACGCACGTAAACATTTTGCCCGCCCGCTTCTTCTTTGCCAATTTCTACAGCGGGATCACCGTGTACGGAAATGAGAGCGATGCGTTTTTTAGTTAAGGAATTCATGCTTTTTTACCGAAAATTTAAAAATTTTTAGGAGAAGATTGAAAGTGCCATTTTGGCTGCTGCGCCGGGACTGGAATCTTCTAGCTAATTTGTATTAAAGTCAAAATGCGGGATCGATAAATCATCCTTCAGGGATAAGTTGCAGGGAAAAATTTACATACGACTTCCTTCTGCTGACAGAGACGTGGAGCAGCTAAAAATCTAGATAATCTAAATGGAAATGAACGAGGGTGAAGGGAATTTTCCGTATTATTGCCTGTGTCAAACTCGCACCTTCTAGCCATCTCTAACTAGAGCCTGCTTTTAGCTTGCTGCTAGAGATGCCAGATCTGTCGAAGGTATAGTTTTACCCCTCTGGATAAATAAGTAAAGCTTTATCCAAAGCAGAAGTCGGTTGTCCCGAAGACCGAATGTTACAGGGCCAGCGAAAAAAAAGCAAAATTATTGCATTCAAAATTTTTCTTTCCTTCCGCCTTCGGCCTTCCTTCTTGCTTGTTGCTTGTGGCTTCTTATGTCAAACCAGGAGTGCGAGTTTAACTTCTAATTTCCGGTTTGTCTAATCTTAAGAGTTCTTCCGATGTTTGCGTGCGGAGGATTCACCGTTTTCGCTGTTTAGGATATTCTTTCGCGAACCTGGCATTAGAGATCCGTATCGGTTAGCCCAAACTTGGGTAAACTCGGCACCTAAGAAGAGAATTTGAGCGGAATAATTAATCCAAAGCAGGATAATTACGAACGATCCCGCAGCACCGTAGGTAGAGGCAATACCGCTACCTCCGAGGTAAACTCCAATTAGGGATTTGCCGATCGTAAACAGCACTGAGGTGATGGCGGCGCCGATCCACACATCATTCCAGGCAAGATTGACATCGGGCAAAAGTTTGTAAATTAACGCAAAAAGCAGCGTAACTACGCCAAAGGAGATAGCAAAGTCCACAATCTGCCAAATGTTGATTGGTAATTGCAGCAAGCCGTTCAACCAATAGCTAACGGCGGCTAAAATGGCACTAATTACTAAAGATACTAGCAGTAGAAAGCCTATGCCTAAAATCATTGCAAAAGACAATATGCGGTCTTGCAGAAATCCCCAGATTCCTCGTCCGGGAGGCGGTGAAACATTCCAAATAGTATTGAGGGCTTCTTTGAGATTAGTAAACACGTTGGAAGCGCCCCACAAAAGTGTAGCGATACCTACTAAAGTAGCAATCATTCCCGACTTCGGTTCGGAGGCTTTGAGGATCAGTTCTTGGACGGTTTCGGCGCCATCTTTACCGATTAAACTTTGGAGTTGGGCGACGATTTGACCTTGGGCTGCGTCTGCACCAAAGACTAAACCGGCGATCGCAATTACGATAATTAGCAACGGGGCGAGGGAGAAGACTGTGTAATAGGCTAGGGCGGCGGCTAAGGTTGGGGCTTTATCTTCTTGCCATTCAGTAAAAGTTTGTTTGAGCAGCGATATGACTGTTTTTAAGTTCACGGTCTTTGGTTTCCTTATACTTATCGTCCAAGGGATCTTAATAGGTTAAGAGTTTTTTAGCCTCAGCCACAAGATAGATTTATCGATTAGCAAATTCGGAAGATTACTTTTATGTCTGATTCCAACACAACTGTTAATACCACCGATATAACATTGTCCAAAAAAGCAATTTCTTGGGCAAAATTGAGCGCCCTAGTAGCGGTGGTCAATTTTTTGCTCGTACTTTTCCATTTCAGTTACCTTCAGTTGCGGCCTGTTTATCAGAGCTATTTTCCAGGTTTAGTTAAAATTTATGACCCGATTAAAGGCATTGATTCAAGTTTACAAAATCCAGAATATTTGAAAAGCGCTGACCAGTTTTGGCGAATTGATGCGTTGTTTATCGGTTTTTTTGGGGCGGAATTTTTGATTAAAAGTCTGTTCCACACCCGCCGCAAACCGGGGGTAACTTGGTTTGATTTTGTGCTGAGGCGCTGGTACGAGGTGTTTCTGGTGATACCGATTTGGCAGGGGTGGCGGATTCTGCCGGTATTGGTGCGGCTTCACAAGTCGGGTTTGGTGAATCTCGATCGCGTAGTTGCTCAAGTTACCTATGAACCGGTGGCTTATTTAGCCAATACGATGTCGGAATACATGATGGTGCGGTTTATCAATCAAGCTAAAACTTCCATCAAACAGGGCGACGCGGCACAGATGTTGCTGGCGCAGCAGCCGTACCTTCACGTCAATCAGGAAAATACGATCGAACAAATTACCAAGCGGATTTTGGATCTGACAATTTACAAAGTTTTGCCACAGGTGCAACCGGATTTGGAAGAATTGCTGCATCACAATTTGGAAACAACAATCAAACAGTCGGATTTTTATCAAATCCTGCAAACTTTCTCTCCGATTAACATTTTGCCGACGGAGATGACGGAACAGCTAGCGAATTATTTGGCTCAAACTGCTGTGGATGTGGTATCTACTACTTACGAAGATGATAAAGGTAGAAAAATTATCGATAATTTCAGCCAAGAATTTAATCAAAGTTTGCGGCGGGAATTGCAAGATGAGAAAACTCTCGGGGAATTGCAGTCGCTGCTGTCGGATTTGTTGGAAGAAGTGAAGTTGAATTACATTCAAGGCGGCTTGAAGTCCGATCCGGTGCAAACGTTTACGGAAATGAACTCACTCCGGGGAGTAAGGGAGAGTTGATACAGCAATGAGTTCCGGTTTTGTGAATTGGATGGTTTGGAACGAACCGATGAAACTCGCCTTAGCCCTATTATGGCGAAGGAGGATAAGAGAAGAGAAAGAGTTTACAAGTTCTACGGGTAAGGTGCGCCTCCTCGGCGTACCTACGAATAAGGGTAGTGGGGATATCCGAAATATCGGGGGATAAACCTATCTAAATCCCAAGCTAAAATAAAACAATTAACCTCAAACCTCTATCATATTAGATATCTATCTTGAACAACCTTACTTGCCTGGAAATAGAAGTCGCTCAAACAACGCTGAGATTAGCAATGTTGGTGGGCTTAACACTTTTAATCGCCTTTTTTGTGGCGTCAGAACTAGCATTAGTATCAGCCGATCGCCATCAAATCCGCCAACTCGCCCACTTGGACGATCGCCCAACCGCCAAAACCGCCGAACTCGTCCACCAAGCTCAAAACAACATACCGCATTACCTGTCTGTGACTCAAACTGGCACAACAGCAGGGAGTTTGCTGTTGGGTTGGTTGGGTGAGGGAGCGACTGTACACTGGATCGAACCGTGGATCGACAAATTGCCGATCGGTCATTGGTCGGCCGTGCTGACTGCTCATTCGATCGCAGTTCCCGCAGCTTTTATCTTAGTAACTTACGTAGAAATAGTCTTAGGAGAACTCATTCCCAAAGTATTAGCAACCCACGCCCCAGAACGCACCGCTTTGCTGCTGATGCCTGCCCTGGAACTCTGCTCAAAATTACTGTGGCCGCTGCTAGCAATTCTCAACGGTACCGTGCGGCTGCTGACTGATTGGATTACCAGTAAAGAGTCTCAACCCCTGCTGTTACCTTCCGAAGCAACTCTCGTTCAAAAAGATGCTCATTCGGCACTAATTTCTGGCCTATGGGAAGTGACAGCAGTTAACGAAAAACTTGGGTTAAATCTGCCGACTAACCAAGCTTACCAAACAATCGCCGGATTCGTGATTCACAATTTGGGTAAAATGCCAAATCAAGGCGATCGGCTATTGTGGGGCGAGTTAGAAATAGAAGCAGAAAATGTGGTAGAAGGCAGTTTAGAAACAGTGCTACTGCGTCAGGTAACTCGCCCCTTATTTGAGCCACAACATCCAGAACTTGTGTTGAATTGATCCTAAATCAGGCTTAAATACTTCCTCAATCGATGTGTGAGGTTGTAATTAGTCGCTCAGTGCGAAAACCTAACATAAATCTGCAAATTGCATAAAGCACAGTTTATGAGGTCGATATGCTAAAAACACTTTGGGCTACTGTTCGACAAGGGAAAATTGAACTGCTGGAGTTATCAGAATTACCCGAAGGGGCAAAAGTATTAGTAACAGTTTTACCTGATGAAGAAGCTGAGTTTTGGCTTGAAGCCAGTCAAACATCATTAGATACAGTTTGGGAAAATACTGAGGATGATGTCTATGCCCAGCTCCTCTAAAAATGACATAATTTTAGTTAGATATCCCTTTTCAGACTTGTCTAGTTCTAAGGTAAGAGTAGTGTAGTAAATACTACCCGATGGGTTCGGTTGTCCATAAGCTGAGCTTTTTAGCAGACGTTAGACTTGAGAAGTCGTCATTAAGTCACAAATTATGCCTTTTACAGCCTATGGCTTAGATAACTTCTTCGCTCAGGAAATTTCAGCATTGTCTGAGTGTAATGCTCCCGATCTAGGAGATCACTCCGCTGAGGTAGGAGATTTGATTCATAACTTTATCCTTAATTCTATATTCACATCTCCTATTAAAACGGAGGAAAAACCTTATATTTTTGGAATCATCCGTCGCGTACAAATGGCTTTAGTTGAGTATCAAAATGGTCGTACTCTACTGCTTTTATATTTAAATGAGAGCAAAAAGAACACATCTTTATATTTTCAAGCGCTTTCTCATTTTGAAATAGCTGTTACACAATTATATCAGGCTTACGATTTTTGGAGACAACTAGGAAAAAAGAGAGAGTCAAAGGAAACGAATTTGTTTAAAACACGAGACGGTAGCCCTCTTCAAAAGCTTAATAGACTTTACAATGTTAGCAAACATCTTGAACCGTCAACTATACCTGAAGGAAATTTACACCATGTTTGGATTTCCAACAATGGTATTTGTGCAAGCGAAGTCACAATGTCGTTTACAGAGTTAGCAGACCTTGTTCAAGAATACGTAGCTGTTGCTAATGCCTTTTCTAATCCAAATCAAGTTTCAACTCCCTAACTAATCGATCGCGCTGGGCGAGCCGCTGCCCGCCCAGCGCGATATCCGTTTACTTCACAGCAAGCTCGATCGCACCCCCAACAAACTGCTCGTAATCCGCCAACAACCACGGAGGCAAACAAGTGTTCGCATCCTGAACCCGCAACTGTCCAGCGCGACAATACAGCATCGCCGCCAACAAATTATTTACAGCTTTAGGCGCTCCAAACCCTTTACTCAACTCAACAACCAACGAGTTAAAAAACTCGCGATCGCTCTCATGCAGCGGCTCGTTAATAAACCCGCAGCCCAACATTGCTTTGTAGCCCTTGCCAAAATCGCTCCGGTACAAAAGTTCCAGTTGTTCGCCGGAAACACTCAGCCACAAATCGGCAATTTGCTTGCGAATATGCCGCAAATCTGCTATCACTAATTCATCCGTTGGGTCGATTTCATAGAGATTGACCGCAGCAGTTAATTGATTGAGAAACTGCGGCAGATAATCTTGTTTGACAAGTGGTTGTTCTGTTGTCGTAAATGCGCTTTCAAACACCTTTTCGTAATCTTCAACCAACCACTGCGGCAAGCGGGTGCGAGCATCGGGAACCTGCATTTTACCTGGTACAAAATACAGCATCGCCCCCAGCAGAGCATTGATAGCTTGAGGCTGCACCAACCCTTTACTAATGTCGGTCAATTGCTGCAAAAATTTTTGTTCTGCTTCAGTCATTGCTTCTGCTTGCAAGCCACATCCGAGTATTGATTTATATCCCTTGCGAACTTCTCCTCGATAAAAATTTTCTAGTTTATCTGAAGGAACAGTCAGCCAAAAATCAGCCATTTGTTTTCTGATTTGGCGGAGTTCCAAAACTACCGATTCGTCAGACGGATCGATGCGGTAAAGATTGACGCATCCTAACAGTTGATTTGCAAATTGCGGGGATTGAATGTATTGAGCTAGCAAGTCAGAAGTTGACTCAGACTTGACAGCGGAGTCACTCTCAAAAACTTGTTCGTAATCCCCAATCAACCAGTGTGGCAAACGGTTGCGAGCGTCGGGAATTCGCATGGTTCCCGGCGGGAAATACAGCATCGCAGCAAGCAAGGCGTTGACAGCTTTGGGATGCACTAATCCTTTGCTAATCTGGGTTAATTGCTGCAAAAATATTTGTTCGCTTTCGATCATCGGTTGACGTTGGAAACCGCTCTTGAGCAGGATTTGATAGCTGTTACCTGAAGCACTTCTGTAGGCGGTTTCGAGATTTTCGGTGGGAACGTTCAGCCAAAAATCAGCGATTTGTTTGCGGATTTGACGCAGTTCGGATATTGCTGAGATGTTTGATGAGTTTCTTTGGTAAAGCTGGACGTTTTTCGAGAGCATCTCGCCCAAATCTGCCTGTTTGGGAATGCTATCCTGTAAGCTGCGGGATGCTTCCAGGTGGTTGGTTTGCCATTTGCCAAAGAGTTCTTGGAATAATTTGCCGATCGCCCCAGAGTATGCCACACTGTCAAAACAAGCCGGGTTAGCTTGCATTTTTTGCTGAATTTCCTGCCGTTTTTGCTGCCGCAATTGCCGGTTAGTGCCCAGACTAACGGCTAGCTGAATGTAAGATGCTTCACTATTGGCAATTAAATCTGGCATAGAGAGCGATCGTACCACCGCCGCCCCCATTCTCGATCGCAAAGTATCGCCATCCCTAACCACTGTTGGAAGTCCCACCTCTAACGGATCTACAAGAGAAGTAGTGCCCGCATAGGGATAGGAATCCAAATAAACATCCCCCAACTTCAAAACTTCTTTAACATCCGCACGGTTAGGAAAACTCTTCAACACCTGCAAACGATTACTCTCAATGCCATACTTAGCAAAAACGGCTTTCATATTATTTACAAAAGCCCCCCCAGGATAATGATTAGTCCAGCTAGGGCCGAAGGGCATTAAAAACAGCACCGAATTAGGAACAGCAGCAATAATCTTTGCCCATGTTTCCCTTAACTCCGGCAGTAGCTTATACAAATTAGCACTCGAAATAAAGACAACCGATTCCTCGGCAATGCCGATACTATTTCTGGTGAAATTAATGTTAGGAGTGTAAGGTTCGAGGGTATAGCTAAAACAGCAGCCAGGCCCATCAATAGTTGCTAATTCCTCGCGATAATGCTCCTGTCCTTCAGGTGCAGGTTCCATCAACTTACCAGCAATGTAATAGTCAACGTGTCGAATTCCTGTGGTAACGGGAGAATTAAAACAGGTAGTTTGTACCCGCGCCAATCGATGCAATGCTAGTAAACTAATCGGATGAGTAACCGCAGTAATATTGGTAGCAATCAGCAGAATATCTAAGTCATCAGCGCGGATTGTCTGAACTTGAATTGGCAAGTCATTCGGCAGTTTAACCAGTCTGTCAGCGCGACTCTGACAATACTGTTCTAGTTTATTCCCGTCGAGATTGAGAGCGTATAAAATAATTTCAAATTGCTCTCGATTCAGATATTCAAAAGCGGGTAACGTGGCGAAAGTTTCCGTCATCGCCCCAAAATGTTTAGTCAGGACACCGAGGCGAATTTTCGGTCTGTTCGCAGGTCGAGCCGGAAAAATGCAATCAATCGCAGCCCCACGATTTTTCACGGCATATTCAATAATATCTGCCCGCTTTGTGTAGATATCCTTGAGATTTTTACTATTGAAGTACAGAGGAATAAAGTTAGCACTTTGAGTGAAAAACCAAGCGATATCCTGCCACACTTGTGAGTTTTGGTTCTTGAAGATATTGCTATGCAAATAACTGACCCATCCCTGGACATACTGGCAATAATTGTCAGCCTCTCCTATTTCTTGAAAGAGAGTAGGCGCAGCAAACATAAATTTGAGATAGTCGCTGACAAACCAATTAGGTATAGCTGCACTTTCATACTTCAGCAGTAACTGATCTGCACGACGATAGAGGGCGGCTGCCAGTAGGTAGTTAATATCTTTGGGAGTTTTAATTCCCTGGGAGAGATGTGCTGTTAGGCGATCGATAACACTCTTTTCGGCATCTGTCAGCGCTTCATCTTTGATGTTACTTTTGAGCAGTAGCTGATGCGCCTTACCTGCATCACCGCCATAGGCATTTGCCAGTTGTTCTGCGGGCAGATTCAGCCAATAATTGGCAAGTTGCTGGCGGGATTGGCGGATGTTAGCGAGGTTTACTTCATTAGCTTGGTCTTTTTGATACTCTCCCACATATTGGGACAGCAAAGTTAAAAATTGTTCGGGTTTGCTAAATTCAACTAACTCATTAGCTATTAAATTGCCGTGTTGCTGCAAAATCTGCTGTGACCAACGCACTTCTTCGGGTTTGTAAAGTTGAGAGTGGAGGTGAATAAGTGTGGCTCTCATTAAGTCTAATTTTGGGCGATCGCATGCCATTTTTTGGGTTCTGCTAGAGCCGTCGCCGTGCTGTCTGTAATAGAGATAAGGCTTAGGTAATCGATCGCCTAACCAGCCTTTTTCATAGGCAGAAACCCAAAATTCCCAATCTTCGCATCCCAGCTTCATAACTTTTTTCAAGCCGCCTACTTGCTCGTAAATCTCCCTTCTAAATAGGGAAGTAGCGGGGGCTTGATTGTCTCTCAAAAACCGATTGGCATCAAAGTCACCGTGAACAACTAAATCGCAGTTGGCTCCGAAGTGCTGCACATCTGTATAGACAAAACCAACATTCGGTTTTGCTAATAAAATTTTGACGCACTCCTCTATAAATTTGGGATGAAGTTTATCATCAGCATCTAGGAATAAAATAAACTTTCCTGACGACTGCTCAACGCCAAGATTTCTCGAATCAGCCGGCCCGGTGTTGGGTTTATCTATGAGGCGAAGCGATTTTTGAGGATACAGTTTAATTAAATATTTTCCGAAGTTGCTGGTATCATCCGTGCTGCCATCATTGACAATTATGCACTCCCAGTTTGAATAAGTTTGACTGACAACACTTTCAACAGCTTCTCTGAGTAAAGTTGCATGGTTATAGCAGGGAATGATTACGCTGACGAGTGTTTCTGCGGAGGTGCGGTAGGGCATGGCATTTAGCTGTGATGGAGAGATTGAAACAGGTAATGTAGTGGCTGGTTTTACACCTCGGCGGGCGATTCCATATTCATCCCATATTTGCCGAGTTTCTTGCTGCGATATTGGCGATGAATGTTCCAAACCTTGTGGATTTTCGCAGTACAAGCCGAGAATTTCTGGCAAGTGCACAATATTTTCGGTTTTGCCAATCCGCAGCCAAAATTCATAATCGCCAGCCGCCGTATACTCTGTTCGGAAATAGCCGTATTTTTCGTGCAGCGATTTTTTCCACATCGGCTGGGGGCCAATAATGCAGCGCCGTTCGAGTTCGCTGTAGTCAAAGGCTGGCCAACTCCAGCGCTTTTCGGCTTGGGTTGTGGCAAAAGTATCGTTAACTGTGTTGGTAATTAATTGATCGGCATAAACCAGACTTACTTCTGCGTTTTCGTCCAAGTATTTCGCCATAATTTCTAGGGCATCGGGGCGGTGTCTGTCATCGGTATTAGCATTAGTCATGTAATCTCCGCGCGACATCTTAATACCTCGATTCCAGGCTGCATATAATGTCTCGCGATCCGAAGTGCGATCGTACACAATATTCGGATATTTCGCTTGAAATTCCCGCACAACAGACTGTTCGTTTTCTTGGGAACCGCTGTCAATTACTATGATTTCGAGTTGGCCTTGTTTGTACAGCGTTTGCTCTATCAAGTCCTGCAAGCAGCCGCGGATAAATTTTTCGGAATTGTAAGTAGAAACGATCGCAGATACTTTAAAAGCCGACGGGACAGGCTGGGAGTTCTCACCATTCCCTAATTCCGCCTGCAATGCTGCATCAGTTGGCTGTTGAACTGCAGCATTCTCATGTGCGCGCTCAGCTACTTGAACCAAAACTGAGCTAACAATTGCAGCCATTTTTGACCAGGAAAACTTCTTAGCTTGCTCTAACCCCGCCGCAATTAATGAGTTGCGGACAGCGGGCTTCTGTATTTCCCCCAAAGCATTGACAAGCCCAATAACATCATCCCCGTCCACATAAACCGCTGCTTGTCCTGCTACTTCTGGAATCGAACCGTTTGGACAGGTGATGACTGGACAACCGCAAGCCATTGCCTCAAGGACTGGCAACCCAAAGCCTTCATATTTCGACGGATAAACTAACACTGAAGCACCAGAGTAAGCAGTTCTCAGTTCGCTGTCGCTTAGTTGTAGCGTGTGGACAGTATTCCCAGGACAGTACAATTTCAGCTCTGGTTCTAATACAGGTTTGCCACCTGCACAGACTATATCAAAGTCAAACTTGTTGGCAAGTTGAGAAAAGGCTTTGAAGAATAATGTCCCGTTCTTGTAACCATGCCAGCCTACCCTTTCGCCTATCAAAAGAAAATAGGGCTTGGTAATGCTGTATTTTGACTTAAAGCCTAAAATTTCTTCTCTATCGGCTGGCGAAAAATTGGCATCTATTCCGCAGTGCGCTACAGCGACAGAATTTGAATAAATCTGCGGAAAAATCTTAATTAAATCGCGGGCTGTATTTTCCGAAATGGTGATGTATGCCGAGGCGTGGCGGATACCGCAATGCTTTTCTCTCCACTCCGAATGACCAATATTTTGCCCCATCAACTCTGGAATCATGTCGTAGGCCATGAATACCGATCGCGTTGACAAAGGGGTTGTATAATAAGTAGAAATAAATAAATCGGCTTTTTCTTCATCGCAGATTTGTTGGAGCATCGCGCGATCGCGATCGGTATTACCATAATCGTAAAGGGGAATAGTACGATAACGAAGACCTGGAATTTTTGGAGCAGTTCCGTTACGATCTAAAATGATAATATGTTGAGCAAAGTTCGTATTTGCCCATTCTTGCCATAGGGATTTCCAAACGCGAGCAATACCTGTATTATTATGTTGAAAAAATACACCATCAATGAGAATTGTCGGATATTTTTGACTAGGGTTAACAGCAAGTGCAGGTAAAGGAGAAACTGTTTTAAATTGCCAAGCTTTTGTACTAATATCTCGTTGTGCAATGGGTTCGACTCCACAGGCGATCGCGCTATTGACTTGACTCTCATCATTAACCCAATCAAAGTATTGACGCAATAACACAGGAAATTGAGTCTGTTGTTGCAGATTTAACCATTGGGAAGTCGCATTTTTATAACCATAATATTGCTCTTTAAAGCGCAATTGATTCGGGGTAACGTAGGCAAAATGTTGGAAAACCAACCCCTCTTTTTCGGTTTCTTGATGTCGAAAAGGATTAACAAACGCGATATCACGCCATTTACCGTTAGGTAAGGGTTCCGCTAATCTGGGCGGTTCATGGGTTGCCCATACCATGCCCGGTTTAAAACGCCAAGTGCGTAGCCATTCATATTGAGGATTATTTGCATAACAATTACGAGTGCTAATAACTAAATTTTCCCCAACAAAATACCAACACCAATAAAAAGCCGCTGTTTTTTCAGGATGTTCAATAAACATCTGTCGAGTTTGGCAAATCTGCTCAAAAGTCCAGAGCTCATCTACATCAATTTGCCACAATAAACACTCTTCAGAAATCCGGGAAAGAGGAGCATTTATCATTTCTCGTTTCCCTTCCCAAAATTCGCCTTCTGGCTTACGATAAATGCTAATATTTTGGGGATAAAGACGAGCCAGTTCATCTAAATATTCGGTAGTCCCATCCAGGCTGCGTCCGTCGCGATGAACATCATCAGAAATGTTACCGCCCAGATTGACACTCCAAGCCGTATCATGTTTTAAATCTGCCACCCCCTCGACAATATGCCAGTGCCATCGAAAGGGTAATTTTTTCAAGACATCAATATGATAACGGATGAACGGTTCACCATTGAGAACGATGGTAAAGAAATGAAGGGGAAGTGATGGAAACGCAATATAATTTTCATAGAAAGCCTTAGAGTTGACAACTGCTCCACCAATCGCACCCGTTTTTTCTATACAATGACACTCATAACCATTAGCCATGAGTAAATCAAAAGTTTCTTTGGCGGTGTGCTGCATTCCCTCTAACATTTTTTGAGAGATTTCAAACTGAATAAACTCAATTGCTTTTCTTGCTAAAAGATTCATGCAACCATTAAGAACATCACTTTCAGCTCCTTCTACATCGATTTTTAAGTAATCAATTTTCTCAATATTATGTTTTTGACAAAATGAATCAACTGTAATCGCGCTAACGGTTTCGCTTTTTACAATAGGTACATATTCCTGGGGATTTTCGGGATTTTCCATCTGCGGTCTGCCGATGCTGTTCCAAACCGAAAACTCATCAGGAAATTCATTAAATTCAATCAGTTTATTCTCGGAAAATACTGCATTCTGAAACGCGAAAACATTCTGATTATTTTCTGTGCGTCGTTTAAGTGTATTAAAAGTAGTTGAAGTCGGCTCAAATGAATATACTTTTCCTTCACGTCCGACTAAATTACTAAACAAAAGAGAATAGTTACCAATATTTGCTCCAATATCGAAAACTGTCATCCCTTGACGAACTAATCTTTGTACAAGCCGTTGTTCGATTTGTTCTTCATTAAACGCAAATTTTTCTTGCTGGAAAATGGCATAACCATTTCGCAGATGAAGATTATGCAATAAGAGTTTATAATTAGGATCTTTGAGAAGCCTATGGTAATTTTTATGGTTTTTAAAGGTATTAATATCATCTAGCAATATAAATTTAGCCCCATAGACTTCATCTAATTCAGCTTCCCCGGTAAATTCCGAACCATCTATTAAGACAACATCAAAAAAAATGATTTTATTTTCTGATTTTATTTGCTTAATCCCTGCCTGAGATACTCTAGAATCTTGGAGATATTTTAGGTCTTGTCTGAGCCACTCTAAAACTTGTTGTAGGGGGTATTGGTTCAGTGCAGTTGGGTAAGAATTATAAAAATCAATAACTTCTTTTTCTCGAGCAAACTTATTAATTCCTACTGATGAAACATTATAACATTTTACAAAGCCGTCCTTAGCATATCTGTTTTGTAATGCGGTAAATCTTGCCTGGGAAATTTCCATGCAAAAAAGTTGAGGATGATGGGGATTTTGTCTAATTCCTGTGACAAATGCTTCTGTACTTCCCTCACCGGAAGATGACCCTATTTCTAAAATGGTTTGGATATCTTCTTCTTTCGCTATTTGTTTAATAGCCTGATAAAATTGATCGTACTTAATTTCTGCGGGAATGATTTGATTAATTTCTGAAGTCATGATCAAATGTTCTCCTTAATTCATTGTGTTATTAATCTGGGAATGCGTTTTCTAAAAAAAACCTTGAAGTTAAATTTAGTTACGAAATCAAGCTGGTTTTGAACTCAGACTATTGAGGTAAATGACGATTTTTGGTAAACGCACTTGGTTTCTGGGTCAGTCCTACTTTACCTTACTTAAGAGTTTAAGAGAACTTACGCGTCACTACCAAAGAAACCGGATTTTTCACTCCAATTAAAGACTCAAGTGCAGTATTTCCGTCAACAAACCCGGTTTCTGCATGGCTATTTAACCGAAAAAGGGATTAACGCGATCGCCACCACTTTTGAAAATATTGACAAATTCTGTCTTATAGTGTATGAGGAAACGCAAAAATTAGGACAACACCCGAATCTCCTGACGCCGCGCAGGGCAGTTCCGTTCCCGCGACCTCAGACCGCCACAGCAGGGCCGGGATTCCCCACCACACAAAAACAAGTTACAATTACGTTAAGATTGATGAACATAAATAAAAATTCCCAAATCACAGGGACTAAAAATTAGGAGGATCGACCTCGGTGAATAAACGGTGGAGAAACGCTGGCCTGTACGCACTGCTGGCTATTGTAGTCATTGCCTTAGCAACGGCTTTTTTTGACAAACAGCCCCCAAGCCGCGAAGTTTGGAAGTACAGTCAATTCATTCAGGAAGTCGAAGGCAAGAGAGTAGACAAAATAAATATCAGTTCCGATCGCAGCAAAGCCCTGGTCACAGCCCAGGACGGCAACAAGGTACTCGTTAACCTGCCGAACGACCCCGAACTGATCAACATCCTGACCAAAAATAACGTAGATATTTCAGTTCTGCCCCAAAGCGACGAAGGCTTCTGGGTAAAAGCCCTCAGCAGCCTGTTCTTCCCGATTCTGCTTTTGGTCGGACTGTTTTTCCTGGTGCGGCGCGCCCAAAACGGGCCCGGCAACCAAGCCATGAACTTCGGCAAATCCAAAGCTAGAGTCCAAATGGAGCCGCAAACTCAGGTGACTTTCGGCGACGTGGCAGGCATCGAACAAGCCAAGCTAGAGCTCGCAGAAGTCGTGGACTTCCTGAAAAATGCAGACCGCTTCACCGCAGTCGGAGCAAAAATCCCCAAAGGCGTGCTGCTGGTCGGCCCTCCCGGAACAGGCAAAACCCTGCTGGCAAAAGCAGTGGCTGGAGAAGCCGGCGTTCCCTTCTTCTCGATTTCCGGTTCAGAATTTGTGGAAATGTTCGTGGGTGTCGGTGCTTCCCGCGTCCGCGACTTGTTTGAACAAGCTAAATCTAACGCTCCTTGCATCGTATTTATCGATGAAATTGACGCGGTAGGCCGCCAGCGGGGCGCTGGTTTGGGCGGTGGTAACGACGAACGGGAACAAACCCTGAACCAGTTGCTGACCGAAATGGACGGCTTTGAGGGCAATACTGGCATCATTTTGATTGCTGCCACGAACCGCCCCGACGTGCTCGATGCGGCGCTGCTGCGTCCGGGTCGCTTCGATCGCCAAGTTGTAGTCGATCGCCCCGACTTCGGAGGCCGCCTGGAAATTCTCAACGTTCACGCCCGCGGCAAAACTTTGTCGAAAGACGTGGACTTGGAAAAAATCGCCCGCCGGACACCCGGTTTCACCGGTGCGGATTTG
Organism: Microcoleus sp. Pol12B3; assembly: GCF_036701355.1. Classification (NCBI taxonomy): domain Bacteria; kingdom Bacillati; phylum Cyanobacteriota; class Cyanophyceae; order Oscillatoriales; family Microcoleaceae; genus Microcoleus; species Microcoleus sp. Pol12B3. Next base: position 96,148 of record NZ_JAUBQS010000002.1, on the reverse strand, counting down.
TCCAACCTACTCAACGAAGCAGCAATTTTAGCCGCCCGCCGCAACTTGACAGAAGTCTCGATGGATGAAGTCAACGATGCGATCGACCGCGTGCTCGCTGGCCCGGAAAAGAAAGACCGCGTGATGAGCGAAAAGCGCAAAACTTTGGTAGCTTACCACGAAGCCGGTCACGCTTTAGTCGGTGCGCTGATGCCCGACTATGACCCCGTGCAGAAAATTAGCATTATCCCCCGCGGCCGCGCTGGCGGTTTGACTTGGTTCACACCTAGCGAAGATCGGATGGATTCTGGCTTGTATTCTCGGTCTTACTTGCAAAATCAAATGGCGGTAGCTTTGGGCGGCCGCATTGCTGAAGAGATTGTCTTCGGCGAAGAAGAAGTAACAACCGGTGCGTCGAACGACTTGCAGCAAGTGGCAAGAGTAGCGCGCCAAATGGTGACTCGCTTCGGAATGAGCGATCGGCTAGGCCCTGTAGCTCTAGGTCGCCAACAAGGCAATATGTTCATGGGTCGCGATATTATGGCCGAACGGGATTTCTCTGAAGAAACCGCAGCCACGATCGACGATGAAGTGCGTTTGTTGGTAGAGCAAGCTTACCGCCGCGCTAAAGATGTACTCGTCGGCAACCGCCACGTCCTTAATGCTTTGGCAGATATGCTAGTTGAAAAGGAAACTGTGGATGCTGATGAATTGCAAAATTTGTTAGCTAATAGCGATGTGAAAATGGCGACGATCGCCTAATCGATTTTACAATTGAGATTTGGGATTTTAGATTTAATCTAAAATTTGAAATCGATAATTGGGGTGATTCTGGGATTGTCTGGAATCGCCCCAATTTTTTTGTGGACACACAGGAAGCAGCGAAAAAAAGCATTGGAGTAGCAAACCATGATCGTCACAGAAGATAGAGCGCGTGAACTTGCACTTGATTGGGTAGAAGCTTGGAATACTCATAACCTCGATCGCATCATGTCCCATTACGCAGAAGATCTAATTCTGATATCGCCTGTCGCAGCGCAACTGCTAAATGAACCATCTGGAACAGTGACAGGCAAAGAAGCGCTACGAAACTACTTCAAAAAGGGGCTGGAAGTTTATCCTGACCTCAAGTTTGAGTTGCTTGATGTGATGTGGGGAGTTTCCAGTGTTGTCCTTTACTACATCAACCAAAAAGGCACGAAGGCAGGTGAGTTTATGGAAGTCAGTTCAACCGGAAAAGTGGTTAAAGTTGTTGCTCATTACAACGGGTAGAGCGAGGTTATGCAAATGGCGGTAATATGGATGGCACAACCGAGCGATGCTGAGGCTTTACTTACTCTAGCTAGCAAGTCAAACGCAGTCCACTCGCCTGTGGTGTAAAGAAAATAACGCAATTTTAACCCCCCCTCGGAAACCCACGGAGGTGGGTTTTGTTTGTATAGATGCGGTTTCAACCGCTCGGTCTTCCGATCTGAACTTTATTGAATTATCTGGGGGCAAAATCAGTTAGCATGAATCATCAATCTTGGTTGACACTACTAAAAAAACACCGGGCGATCGCAGTCATCCGTTCCTCAGAAAAGGAACTTGCTTGGCAGATGGCATCAGCGGTAGCAGCAGGCGGAATCCAGTTTATTGAAATTACTTGGAACACCCACAAAGTCGCTGAATTAATTGCCGAACTCCGGTCTGAATTCCCTACTTTTAGTATTGGCACCGGCACTTTATTAAACTTAGAAGAGTTGCAACAAGCAATAGACTGCGGCGCTCAATTTCTATTTACGCCGCACACCGATTTAACTATGATTAAAACAGCAGTTGATGCCGGAGTGCCGATCGTCCCGGGTGCTTTTTCTCCTACGGAAATTGTGACCGCGTGGCAAGCAGGCGCTACCTGCGTTAAAGTGTTTCCGATATCGGCTTTGGGAGGCGCGGCTTACCTGAAAAGCCTGCAAGGCCCCCTGGGAAACATTCCTTTAATTCCCACTGGCGGGGTGACGCTGGAAAACGCGAAAGTATTTATTGACGCCGGGGCGATCGCCGTTGGTTTAGCCGGAGACTTATTTCCTAAACACTTAGTGGAAAATCGCGATTGGCGCGCGATCGCCGCAATTGCCCGAACTCTCGCCCAAAACTTAACAACTTGTTAAGTCCACTTTCCCAATCCAACATTTCAAATCTAAAATCTACAATAGGACAAGCCAATCTAAAATCTAAAACCTAAAATCTAAAATAGTACGAGGTGTGAGAAATGAACAGGATTATTAACTCAACTTACTTCCGTCGCGCTGGAACTTTCTGTGCCGGCTTCGCTCTCAGTTTTGCTGTATTCTGCGGCGGTTCAATTCCTGTAATTGCCGGCGAACAGCACAACATAATTGCCAATAAAATTATGCAGTTGCAGCAATCCAGCGAACGCTGGATTGAAATAGATTTGTCAAGACAAAGGTTAATAGCTTGGGAAGGAAATATACCTGTTTACGCGGTGGTTATTTCCAGCGGCAAATCATCGACTCCAACCCGCACGGGAACCTTTGCCGTTGAAACCAAATACCGCGTTACTAGAATGACTGGACCGGACTACGACGTGCCGGACGTTCCCTATACAATGTATTACGACGGCGGCAATGCAATTCACGGCGCTTACTGGCACAATTTGTTTGGCAATCCCGTTACTCACGGCTGCACAAATGTAGCTGTCAATCACGCTAAATGGCTATTTGAATGGGCCTCGGTGGGAACACCCGTGGTGGTGCACAAATCTCAGGTTTAGGGAATTGGGAATTGGGCATCGGGCATAGTCAAACACTATTCAATCTGTTAGAACCCCGACTTCTTAAAGAAGTCGGGGTTCGGGGTATTATGTTTTTTTAGGTGGGCTTACTTAACTGCTGCTTTTAACAACAATCCCAATTGTATAAAACTTTACTAAAATCTAATTCTCTGAGTGCTGATTCATCAATAAAAAAGTTACCTACACCACTGTCTCCCCACATGATATCTACTGTCTCATTGCAGCAATCGGTATCCATTTGGAATAGAAGAATGTCTGGCTTTTGTTTTTGATCGGAGTTACTATTACATTTTCTTACGTCGTCTTGTGTAAAATATGGATAACCACCTATTTTATGACCCAAGGAATGCGATATTTCTCGGTACTTATCGTCAATTTCATGGTTCATAAATAACTCGTTAATTTCTTCTCCTAATAGTTCGGTAAATTGGTAGTCAATGGTACTGATAGGCGCATATTTTTTAGTAAATTGCAAGCCGCAACTGCCCTGAACAGGAAAAATTTCGGGTTCCGACAAAAAATCATAATTGGTAATAATGTTTTCAACTTTGAAGTCGGGATGAGGAAAATAAATTATTTTGAATTGGTCTTCGATTGTATGATTATCTGCATTGGAAGAATTGTCCAAATTTAAACCATATAGGTCATCGTCAGCTATATACAGCAGATTCCACGCAAATAGAGTACACCTTAATCCCAAACACTTACCAAAATGGTTGACAAACCCTTGCAACCGTACTCCATAAACCTGGAAATTGCTGTAGAACTGTAAGATACCCCGATCGGGAAAACCATCTAAAGGCGGTATTTCATCAAAGTTGAGTTGCGTTAGCAAAAATAAATATTTACCGTCACCAGTTTTGGGATATTCAAAGCCTTTAGGTAAATAAGGAAATCCTCCAAATTTACTCTGCCACCAATTAACCTGGTCATTATTCTGGATTTTAATTTCAATGTAAGGTTTAATGGTAGCTTCGATTCGGTCGCGATACTTTTCTAATTCGGGAGAGAGTGGAAATTCTAGTTTGTAGTTCATCTGCTTTTAACAATTTGTTTTGAACGGAATCAGTAGGGTGCGCTTCGGCGCACCTTACCTGTAAAGTCTATCCTTAACTTAGCTGCACCACTGGTTTATTCTCTAACAAAGTTTCATTTGTCAGCAAATCTTCCACGGTAATTCGCAAAAAGCGCTGTTCGTCAACGCGGAACAAAGCTTTTATGCGATCGCTCCCCGGATACCCAGGCGGCGTCAATTGAGCGATGCTGCGTGCTCCTTCTTTATCATTTAGGGGCTGTACCGATGTTTGGCCCGCGAGTTGGCGAGTAATTAGCCTGTCGCCGTCAAAATATATCTCCGTGCCGCCAGTTTCCGCTCCCAATTCGCCGATAATTAATTCTATACTTGGCTGACTTTCTAAAGAAGCCCCCAAGACTAACTCTACCGGTTCGCTCATCGGATAAGACTGGCCGGATTTGATTAAACTGTGCCAACTGTGGCAATTGTCGCGGCGGTTCCAGTAGCGAATTCCGTAACTGTGATAGAGAAAATCTTTGATTTCTATGCCTTGACTCAGTTGCAGAGCACCTTGGGCGATCGCCTCAAAGGGTTTGTCGCAGCGAATTTTTGCCGGCTCGAAATATTGCTCCACCCAACGCCCGAAGGCAGGAATTTGTACAGTACCGCCAACTAGCAAAACTGCATCAATATCCCCAATTTCTAAGCCTTGGCGCCGCGCTTGCTGCAATACTTGATTCATGCACTCGTCTAGTTTGTCAAAAAACTGATGTTCAGCGAGGATAGATTCAAAACGAGATCGATCTAATTCTAATTCGTAACTCTCAAAATTTTCGTCATCAAAATAAACCTCAACTGCCTGATTCACCAAAGACAATTGAATCTTTAACCGTTCTGCCAATCTCGTTGTAATCGGAGATTTTGCCAGCCCTTTTGTTTGAACAAAATAGTCGACCAGCCAATTATCAATATCAGAACCGCCTAAATTTTGTCCGGCTTTAGCCAAAACCCGGGCAACTTTTGTTTTTTGCGCTGAAGATTCAGCTAATAGCTTTTCGCCCCACTTAAGAATAAAACCGAGAGGCTTTTTGTCGGAGGAAGCGTCCAAACGCACCAAAGAAAGATCGAGAGTTCCGCCACCGAAATCAATGACTAACAGATTTTCGCGATCGGCCAAACCGTAACCCAAAGCAGCCGCCGTAGGTTCGTCCAACATCCGCACCTGTTCTACTTGGAGAGATTGAGACACTTTGCCCAACCAATGGCGGTAAGCTTCAAAACTATCTACCGGCACAGTAAAAATCAAAGAATCGATCGGCAAAGGCAGTTGGCGAATTGAATTAACAATTTGACTCAAATACCACTCACCTACTTGTTCAAAAGTAATAATTTGCCCGTCAAGTTCCGGCACAAAACCCTGAACTGAAGTGCCAATTCCCCGCTTAAAATTGCGAAAAAACCGAGAATCTCCACTCAAATCCCGACCTTTATCGCGCACTTGCTGACCGAGTAAGACTTTACTTTGAGCAGCGTCCTCAACGTAGAGTAAACTAGGAATGAGGGGCGGATTTTGAGCCGAGATTGCCGACAATCCCGGTAATTTCAAAGTTTCGGGCTGCTGGAGGACTTGATTCCAGCGAGCGACGACGGTGTTGCTAGTTCCAAAATCAATTGCGATCGTCATTCAGCCAAAATACACAGCTACTAGGGATTTAATCATATTATGGTATTTCGAGTCACCAATGCCAACAGATTATCAAATTGTGCTTGAATAAAGACTTTTTTGCCACAAAAACTTCTTTAACGGCGGAGTCTTCAATTTTATGCAACTGTATATTTTTCTATTCCACAAATAAGCACCACTTTTATAAGCGACACAAAACTCATACCATTTTAAATTTTAGATTTAAAAATGGAGAATGAATGACTGCATAAAGGTTTGGATCGCGGCACTACAGTTACCTGGTTTTTTGAAAGTGGTAGCGCCTGTCTGCAGTGACCAAGATTTTACCTTTGATCTTAATCTAATTTTCCAATGAAGCGTGCAAAATGCTGGATATGGGCGATCGCAAAAAAGCACTATTGGCTCTAACACTACTTGTCCCTGCTGCTAGTATTGGTATCATAGCAGGCTTGTATATTGCCCCGGAAAGCTGGGGACAAACACTGTCAGTCTTGTGTCAAGTTTGGTTGCTGATTTTTCCGATCGCGTGGTCTGTTTTTGTCGATCGCAAAAAGCTGAGTTTATCCCTACCCAAGTGCCAAGAATTGCTGGCTGGATCTATTTGGGGAATATTCATGTTTGCGGTGATTGTGGGTATCTATAGCGTTTTTGGGCAGCAGTGGATCGATCCTGTAGTTGCTAAAGAAAAATCGTACCAATTAGGTATTACCAGCCGTAATATTTACTTGATTGTAGAAGCATATTTTGTGCTGGTTAACTCGCTGATTGAAGAATTTACTTGGCGGTGGTTTGTCTGCAAGAAATGCCAGATTCTCATACCGGGAACAAAAGCAATATTTCTGAGTTCGCTATTTTTCACGATCCACCACATTTTTGTAATAGCAGCTTACAGCGACTGGGAGGCTGTTCTCTTAGGTTCCTTAGCTGTCTTCACCGCCGCGATAATTTGGTCTCAGTCTTATCTGACTTACCGTTCGCTTTGGCCTAGTTATCTCAGCCACGCGATCGCAGATTTTGCCCTGGCAAGTATTGGTTGGAAAATCCTCTTTAACTAGCTGCTTTTTCAGCGACTATTCCTGGCAATTGTACAGTAAAATTTGACGTTTTGCCCAACTCACTCTCCAGATTAATCTCTCCCCCATGATCCGGACGGCGTGCCACTACCGCAGGCGATCGTACACCCTGATAAATTGTAAGCTTTTGCAAGGTATTTGTGGCTGTAGCTGCGCTTCATGCCAACTAGCAGCGACAACTGTTTGCTGGCATTCATGCTGATTGTACTGGGTTCTTGACTGATGCTGTGCAACAATCGAACGTTCATATCTTCCCACGGGCAGATGCTTTCCGTTAAGGTATCTGCTTTAAATTCAAAGTTTTGTTTTGCTGGCGATCGCATAATTTTAGCTGCATGAAAACTGGCCAACATATCGCTATCAGCATCGGTGGCCGGGCCCCCAAGAGCACACCGATTGTCATCCGAAATTGCAAACTTAGGAAAAATGATGCTTTCATAACATGAAATTTTTTGTACGCGAAATCGTTTGATAAATACCACGAAGTTGCTGCTACTGCTTAGGAGTCAAGGTTTGCACGATATAGGCCGATCTACCTTGAGTATTCCTTTGATCTTTATAGGGTCTTTTGATAATTTGCTGCTGAATTATTGTTACGGTAATTACTTAGACAGGAATTGGGCAGTAACGCTACATATACTCTGCCCCGCAGTGGCAGTCTCTTTTGGGAAATTTTTCAGGCGATCGCCTTTTATTAACAAATTTAAAACTAAGGCAGCTAATTAAATTTATATCCGTGAAACTCTATGTTCTGTAGCACGATTGGGAAACCTATTTTTTCAAACAGTGGACGCATCAACCGGGTTTTTACACGAACATACGACAAGTGAGGGCGAGAGATATCGCTTGAAAAACAGGCTTGATTTCCTCATTCGCACGTCCACGACGGTGATTCGCGCGATCGCGCCCCTGCTGGTATCTGAGAAAACTACCATGTCTGAATCCTGACAAAATAGGATATTGTGTCAAGCAATACCTAAAGGACTGTTACCCAAAAATCCCAGCTACCGATGGATGTTTATATCTATTCCAGCGATGGAGGAGTCAACATTCTCGAGGTAAGAATCTCCCTCTTTAATTAAGTATAAAATTTTGCCAAAGGCGATGTCAACCTACTGAATATTGTTGCAAATGCTACCTTTATTCCATCTTAAAATTGGGGTGATATTCGGTTTACCGTACATCCTTGTCTGTTTGAGACTCAATGATGTAATCTTTAACATACGGTGTTGTCTAGCTTGGTGCTTGTCGCGAAAAAAGCTACTATTTCATGAGGTATCTATCTATAGTAGGAAATTTTGCTTACCTGCAAATTATCCCTCTAGGAACTGTTTCGCGATCGCATCAATCTTTATTATCAATGCAACGACAGTGAAGTTTTGGCAGATAGATATTGGGGTGTTGCGAACAGTCGGTCGGTTGGATTCTATGTAAACACCAGGAAAGCGGTAATTAATATTCACCCGCCCCTCTTTCCTTTTGGGATCTAACATCAGTGCTGGTAGCAGTGCCGAATGCGATTCCAAGTCTTAAGCGGGACTTAAAAATGAAAATCACCTTTGTTCTTCCTACTCTGTCTCTAACTGGTGGAATACGAGTAATATCTATTTTCGCAGAACTTTTGAGAAAGCGAGGACACTCCGTGTTCGTCATCTCTGTACCCCCTCCCCAGCCGAGTATGCGCCAGCAAGTCAAGTCGCTGCTGCGGGGACGGGGTTGGATTTCTCCACCAGAAAACGAACCCTCATTTTTCGATAACTTAGGTGTAGAACACAAAATTACCGATCGCTACCGCCCGGTAGAAGATAAAGATGTACCTGACGCTGATGTAGTAGTGGCCACCTGGTGGGAAACCGCCGAGTGGGTAGCTAAACTATCTCCTAGCAAAGGAGCAAAAGCTTATTTTATCCAGCACCACGAAATTTTTGACTATCTACCTCAAGGAAGAGTAGAAGCAACTTGGATGCTGCCCATGCACAAAATTACGATTTCTGAGTGGTTAGTTGAGCTAGCTAGGACTAAATATGGCGATCGTCAAGTTTCCTTAGCTCCTCCTACGGTGGACACGAAGCAATTTTACGCCTGTCCTCGCAACAAACAATCGGTTCCTACAGTTGGTCTAATGTACTCTACAGTCTACTGGAAAGGAACTGACATCGCCCTCAAAGCTTTTTCCCTAGCGGCAGAAAAGATCCCCAACCTGCGTCTGGTTGCCTTCGGTACAGAGGCCCCATCCCCGGAATTGCCGCTACCGGCAAATGCCGAGTATGTAATTCAACCCGACCAAGACAAAATCAAAGACTATTACAGCAAATGCGATGCATGGCTGCTGGCGAGCCGCTCAGAAGGCTTCGGCTTGCCTATTATCGAAGCGATGGCGTGCCGCACTCCCGTCATCAGTACCCCAGCAGGCGCTGCTCCTGAAATTTTGAGCGGGGGTACTGGCATACTTGTAAGACCTGAAGATCCCCAAGAAATGGCAAAAGCCATAGAGTCTATCTGTCAGTTGCGAAATTCCAAGTGGCAAGCCATGTCTGAAGCAGCCTATGCCAAGGTGAACAATTATACGTGGGAAGATGCCACGGATCATTTTGAAGCCGGCTTGAAAGTTGCTATAGACAAATCTAAACAGCGCGACGTTAAGATAGTTTCGTTTTCTCCCTATGGAAAAATTCCGGTTGGCTAACTGCTGCAATTTGAAATTCGGCGCTACCCGCGTTTTCGGCGCCGGATTTCTGGGCAGAAACTCAATATCCTTTGGTGGAGTGCTTCTGCCACAAGTAAAATAAATTGCCCGTGTCCTGTTTTCTACGCAGCAGTCTCGACACGAATTCTGAGCGCAGGGAGGAAGGAATATTGGTTATAAATTGATCTGCCAAAATCTGAAAAAGAGTGCAAAGGAGGTTTTAAGGCTGGCTCCGTTACAGGTTAAACTTGTCTAGTCGTCACACATCTGCCCATTTGTAATTGGGAAAAGTCCCTGACGACAAAGTAAGATCGATCGGCTCGACTATCGAGTTACGATCGCCTCCAACACAGATCCGCACCCCGCAGAAAAGCCAAGCAAAGGCTGGTAAGTGCCAACTTGCTTTAAGGATAAGGAGGAGTTTTAACCAGTATCAATCTTCAGCATCTATTCAGGAAAGTTACTTTTGTCCTGCCTACCCTTAGTCTTAAAGGTGGCATGAGGGTGTTATCTATCTACACAGAACTGCTGCACAAGAGAGGATACAAAATATTTATTGTCTCTATGCCCCTGCCACAGCCGGCTTTAATCCAACAATTGCGATCGCTGCTGAGGGGTAGGGGTTGGAAGTCCGCTCCTAAAACACAAAAGTTTAACTTTGACAAGGTGGATGTCGAAAGTCGAGTTATCGAAACCAACCGTCCAATTAGTGACCTTGACGTACCTGATGCCGATATTGTCATGGCTACTTGGTGGGAAACTGCCGAGTGGGTGGCAAAACTCTCTCCGAGGAAAGGAACGAAAGTATATTTTTTGCAACATTATGAGGCTTTTGACTACGTACCAAAAGGTCGAGTAGAGGCAACTTGGCGGCTGCCGATGCACAAAATCGCTGTGGTCCAGTGGCTAGCCGACATAGCTCGGAATGAATACGGCGATTTGTCTGTATCTCTCGTCCCTCCTACGGTGGACACCAAACAGTTTTACAACCCTCTGTCGCGAGGGAAGCAGCCCCGAGGCAAGCAATTAGTTCCCACAGTCGAGCTGTACTTTAATACAACTCCTTGGAAAGGCTGCGATCTTGCCCTAAAAGCTTTCTCTCTAGCTGCTAAAAAATTTATAACGTTCGTTTAGTTGCATTTGTTCCAGCCACGATAGTTCTAATCCCAATTTGCTGCATGAGGGTAATGAGTATAATAAAGAACCTACTCAAGACCAACGAACAGATTTTTACAGCAAATGCGATGCTTGGGTGTTTTCCAGGAGATCCGAAGGCTTCGGCTTGCCAATTTTAGAAGCTATGGCTTGCGGCACTTCAGTCACTGGCACTGCTTCTGGTGTGGCTCCGGAACTACTTGCTGGCGGGGGTGGCATACTTGTCAAGCCAGAAGATCCAGAGAATATGGCAAAAGCGATCGAGCAGATTTGTCAGTTGTCTGATGCCGAATGGCGCGCAATGTCCGAGACTGCTTTGGAAAGGGTGATAAATTATACTTGGGAGGATGCAACTAATCTCTTCGAGGCGACACTGTACACTGCTTTGGAACTTTAGGCACAATTAACGAACAAGACGTAAAATTGAGGTTGATGTAAAAGATTGGGGTGGGGCGATCGTTTAAACGAGAATTTTTATCGGGCAATGTGATTTGTCTTTCTATAATTTTACTGCCAAAAAATACCTATGGTTGCATTAATCCCACTTGCTATGTTCGGCTTTATTCCAGTCGTTTTTTACCTGTTTGTGAGGTTTCCGGCTCAACGGGCAGTAATTATAAGTTTTGTAGCAGCGTGGCTGTTTTTGCCGCAAGCTTCTTATCCAATCCCTTCATTGCCACCGTATACCAAAATCTCCGCAGCTTGCTACGCCATTTTGCTGGGGACTCTGATCTACGATACGGCGCGCCTCACATCTTTTAAGCCGGGTTGGCTGGACGTGCCAATGGTAATTTACTGTTTGTGTCCAATTTTTTCACAAGTTAGTAATGGTGGCAGCCCCATTTCTCCGACTATCAACCAAATCGTTACTTGGGGTCTGCCTTATTTTTTAGGACGCTTGTATGTGGGCAATTTAGACGGGCTGCGACAATTGGCGATCGGAATTTTTGCAGGTGGGTTAGCCTACATTCCTTTTACTTTAGTTGAAGGAGTTAGGGGCCCAATTCTCCACCAAATGATTTACGGCGTCAATGCCTTTGACGACTGGGGTCAAGCAAGGCGTTTGGGGGGGTGGAGACCAGTAGTGTTTATGCAGCACGGTTTGATGGTGGGCCTGTGGATGATGACAGCCGCCTTAATTGCTGTTTGGCTGTGGCAAACGGGGACGCTTAAAAAGTTTATGGGCCGTAACATCAAGACTTTAGCAATTATATTAACTATCGCTTTTTTCCTGTGCCGTTCAACAGGCGCCTACAGTTTATTTGTAATGGCGTTGCTAGTATTATACTCTGCCAAGTTTTTTCGCACCTCTTTGCCATTGCTATTTATAATTGGATATATAGTGTTTTATCTGTATGTGGCTGCATCGGGTCAATTCTCGAGCAAAGACGTGATTGGATTCATCAATCAAGTATTTGGCGAAGAACGAGCTGCCTCTTTGAAGTTTAGATTTGACAATGAAGAGATATTGGGGGAAAAGGCGCGGCAAAGATTTATGTTTGGCTGGGGAGATTCGGGGGGTAACCGCGTGTATAACGAATACGGTGATGATGTCTCAGTTACCGACAGCTTATGGATTATTGCATTTGGCGTCAACGGTGCAGTCGGTTTGGTTAGTTTATTTTCTTCCTTGTTACTTCCTGTTATCGTCTTTTCCTTGTTCAAATATCCCGCCAGAACCTGGTCTAATCCTAAAGTAGCACCTGCAGCCACCCTGGGAATAGCCTTAACTATGTACGTGTTTGACTGTGTTTTGAATGCTATGACTAACCCGATTTTTGCGCTGATTGCAGGAGGAATATCAGGTCTGGTCTTAAAAGCTCCAGAAAGTCTTAAGGCCAAGAAAACCAGTTCCCCACCAAGAAGACAGTCGCTGGTTCACCAAAAATCATCCTGATTTTCGGAAATGCGATCGCTGCTTCACTTTAAGCTTGACACTATCTTGCCAGTCCTGGAGACAACAACTAAAAAATCTACCACTTTTGGATGAAATCCAGTTCAGAAGTTGCGACATAATTCTCACTAGGTTAAAATTTTAATCTCATAAACTATTTTTTACATTCATTTGCAATGCTTCAACAAGTATTAGCAGGGGATGGCCTTTTTCTTGAAAATGTGTTGCGAGTTATAAACTTAGAAAATGGGCTTTATACACTTTTTCTAAAACGAGCTGATTCTTTACATAATCTTTAAACATACTCACTAGACAGGCAGGGTGTAGGAGGATATACTGATAAAAGTATGTTCGCTGAAGCACCCAAGTAGTTAAAACACGAAACTGTATTGTGGGTGATAATAGTTTGAGTTGTAGTTTAATATAAAGCGGGAAGGGCATCATAAATGAAAACAGTTAATTTATTGAATGTCTCGATAGATAACTTGTCAATCACAGAGTTGTTTGAAAAACTCGACTGCGAAGGTGGTGTCGTATTTACACCCAATGTAGACCACTTGATTAAGTTGCAGTATGACCGCGATTTCTATGAAGCTTACAATACATCTACTTATAGAGTCTGCGACAGTCAAATATTGATGTATGCCTCCCGGTTTTTGGGTACTCCTCTCAAAGAAAAAATTTCTGGTTCTGATTTGTTCCCGGCATTTTATATGTATCACAAAGATAACGAGAAGATTAAAATATTTTTGCTAGGAGCTGCTGAAGGTATTGCTAGGAAAGCCCAGGAAAAAATTAACCAAAAAATTGGAAGAGAGATAGTAGTTGAAGCACTTTCTCCTTCTTTTGGCTTTGAAAAAAATGAAGAAGAATGTGAAAAAATAATTGACGAGATAAATAAATCAGGAGCTACAGTTCTCGCCATAGGAGTGGGAGCTCCCAAGCAAGAGAAGTGGTTGATTAAATACAAGAGCAAATTAACACACGTCAAAATATTCTTAGCCGTAGGTGCAACCATTGATTTTGAAGCTGGTTGCAAAGCAAGAGCTCCCAAATGGATGAGCGAAGTCGGCATAGAATGGGCGTACCGACTGTTAAGTGAACCGAGAAGGTTGTGGAAAAGATATTTGATTGAAGGTTTGCCTTTTTTCCGATTAATCTTAGAACAAAAATTAGGGTTTTATAAAATGCCTTTCATGGACAGCAAAACCACCAATCTAAAATGGGAAGGTGGCTCCTAAAAATGGCAGCGACAAATCTCTAGCGTAAATTAAGCTGAGTATCAGAGAAAGTGCGTTTGACTTCCACGCAAGACTGATGCCATCTGTGGATAGTCCGATCGCACTTTCTCTCAAAATAATTCATTTTTGCTTTCAAATCCAGGTAAAATCGGAAAGAAACCTTTTGTGGAAAATCCTAATTAGGGATGCAACCGATGAATCTGCCTTCTTTCTTGTGGTTGTGGAAAATAGCGGCTTGGTCAATGGGTGTTTCCCTGTTGGCTTATCTGTTGCTGGCCGTTACTGGAACGTGGATGTTTGCCGCTAGGAGTACCAAACAACCGCGCCCAAAATGGCTGCGTCCCTTTCATTTAGCCACTGGTGCAGGGATGGCGACTTTGGTAATTTTACTGCTGGGAATTGGTGTAGTCGGTACGCTAGGATACTACGGCAATTTGGGTCACTCGGCTCATTTACCTGCCGGGTTAGCTGTTGTGGCTTTGGTGTTGGTTTCTGTTGGAAGCGGGCTGCAAATTGGTCCTAAAAATCCTTGGGCGCGTCCCCTCCACATCGGCACTAATTTGGCTTTGTGTGGCGGATTTGTGACTGTGTTGCTCACAGGATGGACGATCGTACAAAAGTATTTGCCGAAAGTTTGAAACCTGTCTATTTGACCTCAAACTATACCAACTGTTCCAGGGAAAACATATATGTAAGGTGCGCCGCAGCGCACCCTAGGTTTATTTTTTTTGCGTGAGTCCGCTTTGGGTGATGAATTCTAAAATATGCTGCGCGGTAGTCTGTGGCTTTTCTAAGTGGGGAACGTGCCCGCAGTCGGGTATCCAGATTAGTTGAGAATTGGCGATCGCCCTTGCAAACTTTTCCGCATCCGCCGTCCCCAAAATCCGGTCTTGCTTTCCCCACAAAATCAGAGTCTGCTGCTGAATTTGCGGTAATTTTTCCCCAAAACCTCCGTAACCGCCGCTTTTGGTAAACGCAATTAAAGCTTGATTCCAGTTGGGCATTTCCAAGTGCAAAGCAGCACAAGTTTGAGCGTCTTGAGAAGCCAAATTTTTATCGAAATAAGCATTGACGCTAATTCGCTGGCGAATTTTGGGATTGCGTAAAAATGAAGTAGCCAGATACCCTAAAGGAGGAATTAAAAACTTTCCCTTATTAGAACTGATGGCAAAACCTGCGCTATCTATTAACACTAATTGTTTCACAGCTTCGGGATAATTGAGAGTGAAATCAATTGCGGCTGCACCTCCCATTGAAGCACCGACTAAGATTACAGGCTGCGAAATTAGCGTTTTCCAAAAATAGTAAAGATGACTTTCAATTGCCCTCGCGCTGAATGCCAAACCAGCCGCTCTTTCTGTAAAGCCGAAACCCAACAAATCAACCGCCCAAGTTTCATTTTCAGCAGCTAGCAGCGGCAACAGGCGGCGGAATTCAAACAAGGAACTGTCGAAGCCGTGAATTAGCAAAATCGGTGTGTTTCCGCTGCCTTGGCGCACGTAGGTTGTGGCAATTGGCTCAGAAGATAGGGGAGTAGTAATTGCCTCCCGTTGAATGCTTTGGGCTAAAGCAATTGAGGTAGATTCTGTGAGTTGTGCGATCGATTTTGGCAGAAAACTTGCTGGCATAATTCTTGATAAATTGTGAATCGGTAGGGGCGATGCCACTGTGTTCGCCCCAACATTTAAGTATATATGCTTGCTCGATCGCTATTTGAGGAGTTCGGGCGAGTCATTAAAATTCGATCGATACTCAGTATCCCTCAGCCCCGGCTTAGGTTTGTCGTGCGATCGCCAATATAGCACTTCTCAATTGCCCGCAATATAGTAAGGATACGGCCTCGTGCCTACGAAATATGTGTATTGCACTCAACAGCATAAGGTTTACCGCTGCGTGCATACCCTCAAAAATGGAATAGAGGCGGGTTGGAGACGGATTTGTCGATCGCAAAAATCCGTCTCCACCTCGCCCCAAATGGCAAAAGTTAACAATTAACTGATTAATTCTTCGCCCCAACGCCAACATACATAATCGACCGATCCTCATTAATTTTGATTTTAAACAACCCAGACTTTTTGTAATCCATATAGTTAGCTAGATTCGATGTTAGAGTTTGAGATATTTGTTTAAAAATACCAGCCGACGGAAACACCTGCTTGCCGCGTGTAAAATCTTCCCAAAACCCGTGCATTGCGACTAACATAGCGCCCATTTCTCCAAACATATCAAAACCTTTAATTTCAATCTTGCCAAAACCAATATCTTGCATTACCACAGACAGTTCATCCGGCGTAATAAATTTTTCCCAATCGTGAACGCCCCGCTTGATTTCCTGCAATGTATTTTCCATCAGTCCAATCATCACAATTTGCGAGGAAAAAGTTCGGTTAATTGTATCAAAAAAGAACAGTCCCCCAGGCTTGAGAATCCTGTGCACCTCAGACACAACTTTTTTGTAATCGGCTACGTGTTCCAAAACATCCACGCAGATTACAACATCAAATGTATTGTCGTCGTAGGGCATATTTTCGGCAAAACCTTGCCTGTAGTCAATTTCAAAACCGCTGGTAACTGCGTGATCTTGAGCTGCTACAATACATTTCTCCGATCGATCTATTCCAGAAACAATAGCGCCTCTCTCGGCCATAAACTCGCAAGAAAAGCCACCCCCGCACCCGACATCTAAGGTTTTTAGCCCTTGCCAATTAGTCGCGTGTCGGTCGAAAAACTCAAATCTGGGTTTGTTTAGATGGTATAAGGCATAAATTTTAGCATTTTCGTCCCACCAATTATCGGCATTTTCATCATAAAATTCTAAATCATTTTTTACTTCTGTTTTCTGCACGATTTTCTCAGTCCTGATTAGTGGAAAATATATAGGGCGATTGCACTTTTGCATGATTTTATAGGACTGACGCCAAAAAACCAATTTCTGTGAAAAATCTGAAGTTTCGTGACGAGTTGGCACGCAGACACTGGGTTTCTGAATCCGCGCGCGTAAGTTCTATTTTTTCGTTAGTTGTGAATCGCCACAGTTGTTTATTATAATAGCTCTGGCACAAATTTAAACAAGATGGATCGCGTTTCTATTATCATCCCAGCCCTCAACGAAGCGACTTGTCTGAAACGCACCCTCCGCCAACTCAGTATTCTTAATCCTCCCGCTTGGGAAGTGTTGGTGGTAGATGGCGGCAGTCAAGACGATACAGCGGCGATCGCACTTTCGGCCGGCATCCGCGTTATTTCTAGCACTACAGCCGGACGTTCCTTGCAAATGAACTTAGGTGCTCTTGTCGCCACCGGCGAAATTCTGTGCTTTCTCCACGCCGACACTTTAGTTCCAGACGACATTGTAGCAGTTATCCAGAAAACATTGTCCGATGCCGAAATTTCCGGTGGCGGGTTTATCTCCCTGATGGCTGGTTCGCAGCAAACAAGATGGGGTTTTTCCCTCCACAATTACCTCAAAACTTATTACGCGCCACTGTTATTTCGACCTCATTTATTTTTCAAAGGATTGCGCCTGCTGTTTGGCGACCAAGTTATTTTTTGCCGCCGTACCGATTTTTGGGAATGCGCCGGTTTCGATGCAGCGCTGCCAATTATGGAGGAAGCGGATTTGTGTTTGAAACTAGTGCGACGGGGGAGACTTAAGTTAGTCAATCGGGTAGTGGAAAGTAGCGATCGGCGAGTTGCAAATTGGGGCGAATTTAAAGCAATTGCGATCTATCTTTCGATAGGTTTTTTGTGGGGTTTTGGCGTTTCTCCCCGCTATCTTAAGCAGTTTTATGAAGACATACGCTAAAACAAAAAATTAGATTAAATTCCCATAATGTACAGGCTGTAATTTTTGGGCATAACTTTCTGCACCAGGTAAATAATCGCCCAACAACCGTACAAATGACCTGTCACTAAAAAGCCGAGCTTCAGCAGCGGAGATACGAGGCTAATAAACTTATAAAACGCTAACAAAACCTATTTCAATACCGTCTAATCCAGGAGGAGATATAAAGGGAATGAATAAGCAGACAATATTGTGATTAACCCAGATACTCTATTTACTGGGAACTGCGATACTCTTAGAAAATGCGAGGATGGACAATACGAACAAAATTGCGTATCTTTGAGAAGATTAAAAAAAAACGAGCGGAGTAACCATCCCTCAGAATTAACTCCACTTATCAGGTAATATTCCCAAATGCTCGCTACATAAAAGAGGATAGTTGCTCCTAAATTTGGCATTTTTCTGCGTTCGAGAGTTGAATTCTTTCATACGAACCGCCCAAAAATAAACTTGTTGAAAATGGCTAAATCTAACTAAAAATCCAGCCAGCGCTCGATCGAAGATAGAGGTATCGATATATTTGAAAGCGCTTAAGTAGAAGAATATTGTAAAAAGTGTTTGAATTGTTAATCCCAAAGCCAAAAGTTTTCTGGGTTCTAAAAATTTTAATTTCACGAGAAGCCACAACCAGCCGTAGCATTTAACAATCACAACGATGAAGTAATAGGGAAACTTCACCCTTGCCTCTCAGGATATCTGTGAGTAATGACAGTAAATCAAATTTTTGCAGTTCCCCCAAAATATTTAAGATGTAGAAAGCTCTTGACGAAAACAGATAGGGGGGTATAATTTTTGACAGTATTTTTTTTTACTACCAGTGCGGGATTATTTTGATTTTCCAGTTTGTTGGTGAGAAAAAAACGGCTCAACATTAAAATGCAGGTACGCCAAATAGTTGTAATGTATCGATCGCGACAAATTGAATGCTGCGATAGCCAAAGGCGAAGAAGCCAGCATGAGTAATCACCACACTGACGATCGCTAAAGCTCTGATCTAATCAAATTCAGCGAACCGATTAGAAAGTTTTTTCATCGTAAAAATTAGACTGTAAAAATTTGAATTAAATTAGGAATTTTTTGTTTGATGAGTAGGATATCATAAAATGTTATATTTGCTGTTATGTTCACAAAACTTATCTCAGCGACAATAAGCCACCGAGTGCTCGAATTGAGGAATAAAGACTATAGAGACTATTGCAAAAAAAAATCTACCTAAATTAGGTAGACTTTTAGAAATGTTCAAGCAATGAATAGACTGTTGGCTAACCGTTGTTGTGATGGATGTGCGACGCAGAAACACTATCCAACTGATCGCGCCCGTTGCGGATCACGCGCAGCATATCGCTCAACTTGTGCTCGATATTATCGAGAACTTGGTCGGCATAATCATCGGCTCCGTTTTGAATTTCCTCGCATTCAGCCATCGCCCTGACTCTCATCTCTTCCAATTCCTCTTGAGCCTGGTAGCGAATTTGTTCGACTTCCGCCAGCGTAGCCTGCTGAATTGCCTCGCAGTCGAGCAAAACTTGCTGCCGCAACTGATCTGCCTCTATCTTCGCCTGCTGGAGCAGGCCCATATCGTTTAAAATTTCTGCTGCTCTCTGTTCTGCAGCTTCTATCACTTCCTGAGCGTAAAGTTCCGCCTCTTGAAGCAAGTCGTCCTTGTGCCGGATGATCGTCTCGGCTTCCTGAAAGGCGATCGGCAAATTTAGCCTCACCAAGTCTAACTGATCGAGCAACTGTTCTTCATCCACCAGAGTGCGTCTGGTCATGGGAATTCGCGGGCTGTCGAGAACAATTTCCTCAAGCCGGTTCAATTCCCGCTGGATGTCTACTCCTGCGGTTCGGGTGGGGTCTCCGAAGGCGGCTGTGTTCTGAGGGGGTTCGTTCTCAGTGCCGCGTCCGGTAGTGTCGGGTTCGATGCGAGTGGGTTCCTGCTGGCGTAACATTTGTAAATATCTAGGGCGACGTGTTTCGGAACAAGATGATCTACGGAGCCACCAAACTTGGCTATTTCTTTAACTACACTACTACTTAAAAAGCTGTACTCGTTAGAAGTTGCCAAAAAAACTGTTTCAATTTCACCCAGAAGGGTTTTATTGGTGTGGGCCATCTGGAGTTCCATTTCAAAATCTGTTAATACCCGGAGCCCCCGCAGCAGCACTTTGGCTTGTCGAATCTTAGCATAGTTTACTGTCAAACCTTCAAAACTGTCTACTTCTACGTTTGGCAAGTGTTGGGTAGAGCGCAGGATCTGCTCGATCCGTTCCTCTACGGTGAAGAGAGGGGTTTTGCTGGGGTTTCTGACTACGGTAACAATTACCCGGTCAAACAGTTTAGATCCCCGCTCAATAATGTCTGCGTGACCGAAGGTAATGGGGTCAAAGCTGCCTGGATAGATTGCAATCACGAGTTTGGCTCAATGAAGTGGGAGAGTGGAGGAGTGGGGGAATGGGAGACTGGGTAGATTGGGGCAGTGGGATAGTGGGAGAGTGGCAAAGCCGGAGATGTGGAAAATCTTCGTTCTTCCTTCTTCGTTCTTCCTTCTTCCCTCTTTCTTCTTCCTT
Organism: Microcoleus sp. Pol12B3; assembly: GCF_036701355.1. Taxonomy (NCBI): domain Bacteria; kingdom Bacillati; phylum Cyanobacteriota; class Cyanophyceae; order Oscillatoriales; family Microcoleaceae; genus Microcoleus; species Microcoleus sp. Pol12B3. Next base: position 76,216 of record NZ_JAUBQS010000002.1, on the reverse strand, counting down.
CTTGCCTCTACTTATTCATCGAATGAGCTTTGTAGAAAGTTTCGAGGCTTTGCTTGTCGCCCACAAACCGCCAATGCCAAGGCTCGTAACTGACGCCTTGGCGATTGTTTTTGGGGAAGGACATTTCAAAGCTGAAGGCGACGGCGTTGGCTTCTAACCACTTGAATGCTTGGGTATTTTCAAAACTGGGGCTGAGGTTGGTATCCGGGGCGCTGCCGTCGCCGATGTCGATCGCGTAACCTGTGTGGTGTTCGCTGTAACCTGGAGGGGCGCTGACTTCGGCTCGCTTGCTGGCGTTTTGCCTGCGTTCGGCTTTCACGTCAAAAAATACGTGCTGTTGATCTTCCAGGGAGCGAAAGCCCGATATGGGAGCGAAGTAGATGCCTGATGCGGCGGCGGCGTTGGCCATTTCTTGATATTTTGCTGCTGCTGAGGTGCGGAGTTTGACGCTACCGTCGGAGGTGACGCCTACCAAGTCTTTGGCTGGTGCTTCTGGGTACGGCAAGTGTCCAAGGAGGTTGTCTGGGGTTGTGGGGGCTTTAGGGGTGCTAGCTGGACTCGCGACAGACGGAGACGCGGAACTTGTCGGCGCTGAGTTTTGTTGAGTTTGCTCTGCCTGACTGGTGGCTGGGAACAAGTTAAAGTTGAGGTGCAGCCAGATGCTGACCCCACAGGCTAGTGCGGCCAACCCTAGCAGTTTCCAAATCAGCCCTTTTTTCTTGGACTGACTCTGCCCTGCTTCTGGGTATGGGTGGTCTCGCACTGCTTCGGGAATTTCGTCGGCGACAAGCTCCGAGGCTTGCGGGGGTTTTCTTGACAGACTAGCGTTATCCAAGCCAGCTCCACTCCTGCACTTCAATAAGGCTCAACGTTAAAAATTGTAGACCGATATGGGCGATCGAACAGCTACAATTGCCGCTGAGAATATATCATCTCTTTCAGACTTCGCCCCGTCCCATCCGCCAACTCTCGCATCTGTTGCTTGGGCCCACAGTCGATCGTCCCTGCGAGGCCGAACTGGTTGGCGCTGGTAGCGCTGGTTTATTTTAAGTGTAATTTGTTACTGTTCCACAAAATCCCACAATTCTTCGATCGACACATCAAACGTCCGGGCCAATTTTAGCAGAGCACCGATGTCAGTCATTACCATACTGGGCGATCGGGCATAAGTTTTAACAGTATTGTAGGATACGCCGGAGGGATCGGCTACTTCCTTTAGCGATCGGGCTTCGAGCGCCTTTAAGGTCTAATTAGTAGCTTAAAGCTCGATCGCCCAAAATCAAACATTACCAACTTCCGCCAACTCAGCGCCACCAACAGAATCTTCCTCTTCCCCTTTATCCCCTTCATCAACTACAACAGATAACTTCAATCCCAAAACCTTCAGCCAATTAGCCAAAGCATAAATTGTCGCACTTCCTTCTCCCGACAACAAAATATCTAACTTTTCCAAATGCAATTTAGCATCCTCAGCAGACATATTTGGTTCGCCCAGAGCCTCAAATACATCTCGAAGTGCTTTTCGCATGATTCCTAATTCCAAATCTCCTTCTTCCTCCTCAAGTATCTCTGTGAGGTAAGCCACAGCAAATAAGGGGTCTTTGAGAGATTTAATTTTTAACGGATGGTAAGGTACGCTTTTAGGCATTTTCTCTGCTCCTGTATTCTCTCCAATATTTCTTAGCTGTGCTAATATCTTGCTCTTGAGTGCTTTTATCTCCACCACACAGCAGAAGCACTATAGTTGTTTCTATTTGTCCAAAATAGACGCGGTAGCCCGGGCCAAAGTCAATCCTAAATTCCCAGACTCCCTCTCCCAGCGATCGAGAATCTCCCAGATTGCCATCGCTAACCCGCTCAAGCCTTTTAATAATCTTGGCTTTGCCTTTAAAGTCTCGAAGAGATTCCAACCACTCGGAAAAAGGAATTTTGCCATCAGGTATCTGATACTGCTGAATATCTCTCTCGTTGTACTTCCATAAGGTCGATCAAACTTGCACCCTCATCTTAATATCGGCGATCGCCCCGTATCCAACCTTCTTCACCAGGGCCAACTCAAAATCGCCGATCGAAAGGAACTCTGCCGTTAGGGGTAGTGTAACGCTACATTTCTCTCTGTTGCGCTTCCATAATCTTGATTCTAGCGACGATCGCACTCCAATCTTACAGCCCCGCTCGATCGGCCCTTGACTCCATGCGCTACAATTATTAAGAAATCTTTAGTTAGATCCGTTTAACGTTCCAGACGCATTATGAGTCTTCCCATTCGCAACGTCGCCATCATTGCTCACGTCGATCACGGCAAAACCACCCTTGTGGACGCTCTCCTCAGACAGTCCGGGATCTTCCGCGAAGGGGAAGAAATCCCAGATTGCGTCATGGACTCCAACGACATCGAGCGCGAACGTGGCATTACCATCCTTTCCAAAAACACCGCCGTCAGGTACGGAGAAACCCTGATCAACATCGTCGATACCCCCGGACACGCGGACTTCGGTGGAGAAGTCGAACGAGTTCTCGGCATGGTTGACGGCTGTCTGCTGATCGTAGACGCCAACGAAGGCCCGATGCCGCAAACCCGCTTCGTGCTCAAAAAAGCCCTAGAAAAAGGACTGCGCCCGATCGTCTTTGTGAATAAGATCGATCGCGAGCGAGCCGACCCCCACAAAGCCGTCGATAAAGTTTTGGATCTGTTCCTCGAACTAGGTGCTGACGACGATCAGTGCGAATTTCCCTATCTCTTCGGTTCCGGCTTAAGCGGTTACGCCAAAAAACACCTCGAAGACGAAGGGGTAGATATGAAGCCCCTCTTTGAAGAAATCCTCGACCACGTACCGCCCCCCGTAGGCGACCCCAACAAGCCGCTGCAACTGCAAGTAACCACCTTAGATTACTCAGAATACGTCGGTCGCATCGTCATCGGTCGCATCCACAACGGCACAATTAGAGTTGGTCAACAAGCAGTCTTGATCACAGAAAGCGGCGCGCTTGTCAAATCAAAAATTACCAAATTGATGGGCTTTGAAGGCCTGAAGCGGATAGATATCCCAGAATCTACTGCTGGTAATCTTGTCGCCGTTGCTGGTTTTGCTGATGCGTATATTGGCGAGACAATTACCTGTCCGAACGACCCGCAAGCGCTGCCTTTAATCAAGGTAGATGAACCAACTTTGCAGATGACTTTCTCGGTGAACGATTCGCCGTTCTGCGGTCAAGAAGGAAGTTTGGTAACATCGCGACAAATTCGCGATCGGCTAATGCGAGAACTCCAAACGAACGTCGCCTTGCGCGTCGAAGAAACCGAATCTCCCGACAAATTCCTGGTATCCGGCCGTGGCGAACTCCACCTCGGAATCCTGATCGAAAATATGCGTCGCGAAGGATACGAATTTCAAGTATCCCAGCCGCAAGTAATCTACCGCGAAATCGGCGGTCGTCCCTGCGAACCCTTTGAATGTTTGGTGTTAGACGTACCCGAAGAAGCAGTCGGCGGCTGCATCGAACGCCTCGGTCAGCGGAAAGCAGAAATGCAAGATATGCACGTCAGCAGCACCGGTCGCACCCAAATCGAATTTTCAGTCCCCGCTCGCGGTTTGATTGGATTCCGAGGCGAGTTCATGCGCTTGACTCGCGGCGCTGGAATTATGAACCACAGCTTCCTCGACTATCGCCCCCTCGGTGGAGAAATTGTCGCCCGTCGCAACGGAGTATTGATTTCCTTTGAAGAAGGAGTTGCAACTACTTATTCACTGAAAAATGCTGAAGACCGCGGCGTGTTTTTCATTACCCCCGGAACCAAGGTTTACAGAGGGATGATTATCGGAGAAAACAACCGAGATGAAGACATGGAGCTGAATATTTGCAAGTCGAAGCAGTTGACAAACCACCGCGCATCTGGCGGTGAAGAATTGGCGCAATTGCAAGCACCAGTCGATATGAGTTTGGAGCGCGCTTTGGAGTACATCGGCCAGGATGAATTGGTGGAAGTAACTCCGAAATCCATTCGCTTGCGGAAGGTTTCTAAGAAGTTAGTCAAACGCTAAAACAACTTGATGGCTGGCTATTTTGCCAGCCATTAGTCTCAACTTCAAACTGTATTTAAAGGCAATATTAATTTTTAACGCAATCAAAAATAGGTCAAAACGATGTCAACAGTTTATCGTTTAAAAGCCAGCGAACTAGACCGTAACTTTTTAGAACAAATCAAAGCGATTTTTGGAGATAAAGAGATTGAAATAATTGTCTCAGAATGCGATGAAACCGAATATCTTTTGAAATCGGAAATCAATAAAAACAAACTGTTGAAAGCTATTGAAAATGTTAAAGACAGACAAAATTTAGTTGAAGTCGATTTACAGGATTTGTAATGAGTAGAAGAATTATTTTTGAATCTTCTGCTTTTGCAGATTTTAATGAATGGGCAAAATTAGACAAAAAGATTTATCGCAAAATTGTAGAATTGATTAAAGATATAGATCGATCGCCCTTTGAAGGATTGGGCAAACCTGAACCTCTGAAATACGAGTTAAGTGGTTTTTGGTCGAGGCGCATTGATAACGAACATCGTTTGGTTTACCAAGTTACAGATGAAGAAATTGCGATCGCAGCTTGTAAGAATCATTATAGTGAATGAAGCTTTAAGCAATGTAGCGATTGCTCTTTTTATCAATTTACTAAATGCGATCGCTCTCAATATTCTTCCTGAAGTTCTTCTATTAGATCAAGTACCTCTTGATAATTTTCTTCTTTTTCCTGTACATGATATAAATTTTTAGCGTGGTGAAGATCCAGAGCTGCTTTTTGGTGATTTCCCAAATGACCGTAGACAATGCCTCGGTTGTGATAAGCTTCAGCAAATTTCCGTTCAAGCTGAATTGCCTGAGTGTAATTCTCAAGCGCTTTCTCTTTTTCCCCGAACCTAAAACGAATAACCCCCATGTTGTAGAAGGTTTTTTCATTATGGGGATTCAGCCAAGCTGACTGAGTATAATCTTCAAGCGCTTTTTGCAGATCGCCTAGTTTCAAAAAGTAGACATCACCTCGATTATTCCAAGCAAGGGCATCATCAGGACTTAGTTCAATTGCTTGGGTGAAATCTTTAAGTGCCGCTTGCAGATCCCCTATTTCTAAATTATTAAAACCTCGGTCATTGTAGGCTTGAGCATACTCAGGATTTAGTTGAATTGCTCGGGTGTGATCGATCCGTGCTCCTCTGTAATCACCTGAGTTAGAATAAATAATACCCAGGTTGTTGTGAAATATTGCACAATAAGGATTGAGCAATATCGCCTCTGTGTAATCCTCAATTGCTCCCGGATCGTCCCTTAGTTCATGCCGAACATTAGCTCGGTTATTGTAGGCATCTGCATAATTAGGATTAAGCTTAATTGCTTGATTAAAATTTTCAATTGCTTCCTCAAAATCTCTTTCCTTAGCCTTGTCCATTCCCAGATTATTGAAGTTTTCAGGAATCATCTGAGAGTGCGATGGCACTGTCTCCACCAGAGCATCAATATCATTCTCTGAAAGAGAAGGTGCAATTACTGGCTTATTTTCAACAGAGTTAGATGACCTGGTTTTATATCCTGCTAGCTCAAGCCAATCTGGGATATCTCTCCAGTTTTTAACCGTGTTAGTAGATTTGTTTGTAAGTTTTTCAACGTATCGATAAATGGTTTGACAGAGAGTCGTGTCAATTCCCCTAGCATTTTTATATAGCTTTGTAGCCATTTCATTTGAACTGTAGTCGCAAAGCAATCCGCGTAGATATAGCTTTTCTACTTCAGTCAGCCCTGGTCTCTTCCCAAGCATACAGTTTTTCTTCGCTGCTGCCAAGTCTTTGTACAACTTTTCTAAATCCCAGTCATTAGCAGCTAGGGTGAATTCTTCTGCTGGTGAATACTGAACTTGTGCCATTTCTAGGGTGTTATTAAGTTCCTAACAAACAATCATAACAAACTTCCTAACACTTGTTGGGTAGCTGCCAGATAAAGTTCGGCGAAGCTAGGGATGTAGTGATTCACTACTCAAAACTTAAAAAAATCTACGTCTACAACTCTGACGGAATTAATCATGTACAACAATAATCAGCACAACGAAGCCAAATTCTCCCAGCCACTACCCCCGCTTTCCCAAAAACAGGAATACGACTTCCAAACTCAAAAGAAAGTAGGAAAGACAGGAGAGGCGATCGTAGACCAGTGGTTGCAGATTCATGGCTATCGCATTGAGGATGTCTCAGATTTGCCACACTATCAGAAAGCAGGTATTGACCGCGTACTAATTCGCCCAAACGGTTCAACCGCAACTGCTGAGTACAAGACTGATATAAAAGCCAAGCAAACTGGAAACTTGTTTTTTGAAGCTTGTGACGATCGCAACCGTCCCTGTTGGGGATTAACTTCTAAAGCCTATCTCTGGATATTTTTCATTCCTCAACAGGAGATATTGGTCGTCGAACCCGGTAAATTCAGGTTGTTAGTTTTGCAGCAACAGCCAGAACTCTCGCAGAAAGTAGTACCAAATCGAGGCTACAGTGTAACTGGATTACCTGTTCCATTAGTAAAGGTGCGGAATATTGCTAGTCACGTTTTCAAGTTTCCTGACGTTCTTTTCTAAAAAGAGACTCGCTGTTAATCTGGCGATCGCCTACTCAAGGCGATCGCCATTATTCGAGTAATAATACTTAGCAAACGCTAATTGGGCGATCGTTATGTTTTAATAAAAAATTGAGCAAAATCCAAAGAAAGCCAGCCATGAGTCCTAAATCAATAGCCGTAATCAACTTCAAAGGCGGTGTCGGAAAGACTACCGTCACTTGGAGTCTAGGAAATATTATATCCCAAGGAACCGACTTAGAAGTCTTGATGTTAGACTTAGATCCGCAAATGTCGCTCACAGAGGCGATCGGACTTAACGAAAATACAGGTCATTTAGATGACAAATTTGGTAAGTGGTACGAAAAATCTCTCAAGCATAGACTCACAATTTACGACGCTCTAGAAGTCTTTAAAAAAGCCGGACAGAATTTTAAATTTCCCGTTGGTTTCGACACCATTTATCAGATAGACGAACAGTTACATTTTATCCCTTCAGTTGAAGAATTGTATTGGTTGGATATCGATGGATTTGAGGGGAAAAGTGTTAAAGACTTCATCCGCAGATTCATCGGTAAAATCGCCAACTCTGCCAATCTCCCCAAATACGACTTGATGCTTTTTGACTGTTCGCCTTCCTTCAGTCTCCTCACCTACAGCGTACTCTCTTGCTGTGACTTAATATTAATTCCCGTCAATCCCGATTATTTTGGTTCTAGGGGATTGAGTTTAGTTTTAAACTCGCTCCAGAAACGGATTGAGCCTTATCCGTTTCCCAAGATAGCAGTCTTTATGAATAAAGCTAAAACCTATGGAGGATTGCTGACAAATGAAGTTCAGTTTTACATGAGAGAAGTAAAGAGACTTTGCGATGAGATATCAAAAGATAATAACATAGAAGTTAGATTTTTAGAATCGACGATTCGCGAAAGCGTCGGGCTAAAACGGGCGATTAATGAGGGAGAACTGCCGCGAGAATTAGTTAGAGAATTTGAAAAACTATGGCGCGAGTGTGAGGAGTATCTGAAATGAGTAAAAAAGAAATTTTGGCTGCTTCCGAACAAGAAAGCGGGGGGTTAGTTGAGGAAATTGGCGAACTTAAGGAAATCTTGCGGGACGTTGCTCGAAAATTAACCCGGCTTGAGACTCAAGTCAAGCGGGGAGTGATTTCTGCTGGCTCAAAAACTTCGGATATTCCCAGGGGTGCTGATGTTAATAAACCTGTTAATTTATCGGCTAGAAATGTTCTAGAAGTTTATGAAGAACTGCGTTTACAAGCTAAGAATGGTAATGAAGAAGAGGTGAGGCAAAAGTTGTTGGCCATGAGTGCAACTGACTTGAACTTGATGTGTTGCGAGTTAGGGATGCCACCCAGCAGCAAGAATCCGTCCCGCAAAAAAATGTTCGAGCTAATTATTGGCAGAATTAAACAGAGTTTGAGGCTGTCGCGGCATATAGACAGACAAACACTTTGAATCGGCCAAACAGCGAATTGGGCATCGGTAATAGCTTGGAGTTAGAATTTGCCAGATCCCCGCAGGACTTTAAGAAGTGGGAGATATGACGACTGAAGACTGTGAAAATTTAAAAGTAAGGAGATGATATTGACAAAATGCTTTTGAATAAATTATTGCGACTTAGTTCGATCGCCTTTATCTCCCTAACACTCTTAATCAGCTTGTTTTTGAGCCTTCAAAGCCCTCCGACAACCGCAGGCCAAAAACCAAGCCGACTGGCGTTTGTGGCTCTCCAGATGCGCGGCAGCGAGTTTAGAACAAGTTTATTTGGGGTCAATGCTGACGGTTCCTCCCGCCGCGAACTTGCTCCAAACATAGATGTTAGCTATACCCTAGTTTGGTCGCCCAACGGTCAGCGACTGGCTTTCGTGAGTGGCGATACCGACATTTATACAGTCAATGCTGACGGTTCTCGACTAACTAAACAGTTTGCTGGGGATGCTTGCAAAGCAGCTAATTTTGAAATAGCTTGGTTTTCCAACAGCCAGAAATTTATTTTTGCCCGTTCTTGCGACGGTTTTACCTCTGATACTCCCGGCAGTCAATCACTTTATATAAGCGACACTTCTGGCATCCAAGGAACTAAATTAGTTCGGGAATTGGAAGTAGGAGGAGAGCCGCCTCAAACGGAAATTTCATCGGAATTTTACCTTTCGCCAGACGGTCAGCAGGTAGCATTTGTCAAGGATAAAAATATCTACAAAATGAATGCCGACGGTTCGGGAATGACCAAACTAACTAAAAGTCCCGGCGAATATATATCTGGCGGCAGTCAACTTGTTTGGTCGCCCGATCGCACAAAAATTGCTTTCCTGTTCGGCGCTTATCCGAAACAGCAAATTTACACAATTAATGCCGATGGAACCAACCTCAAAAATTTGACAAATAACCCGCAACATGAGGTTTACAACGTCAAACTATTTTGGTCGCCCGACAGCAGCCGCATTGCTTACTATTACAATAAACCCGGCGATTCAACAGGCGAACAGCAAGATATCTACCTGCTCGACATTAACCGGGGGACAGCCAAAAACCTCACCCAAAAACCCAGAAACTACGACGAACTTTCCTGGTCGCCGGATGGCAAATTTATTGCTTTCGTCGCTGGAGAGTTCAACAATCAAAAACTCTACACAATCAATGCTGAGGGGAACCAGCTAAATCAACTAGCTACCCGGCTAAAACCGTCGGGAATTTCTGAATTAGCTTGGTCTACTGACAGCCAGCAAATTGCTTTTATATTTAACGAAATCTCAGTAGACAAAAGCAACTTGTATGTAATTAATCGGGACGGTTCTGCCTTGACTAAATTGACAAATGGCCAGGATTTGAATGCTAGCCATCCGGTTTGGCAACCGCAGTAAAGTTAAGAGCCACAATATGCTGTAGGGGTGGGTTTTAGCACAGATAAATCCAGAAGGGCGGGCTATCTTTGCACCGCCTTGGAGCGAAAGCGGGTTACTGAACAAGAAAGAATCCACCAAACTCAACACTCAAAATTATTCTCAAATTGGGGAAGATGCAATAATTTTTTTCTCCTTTAATGGCTGGTGAACTTGCAATTCATTAGACTCAACTTCCTGGTGTTTTTCATCCTGCACCTGTTTATCAATTTTGGGCAACTTTAAAATCGCCCCAGCTAAAACCCAATAATACACGGACACGGGATCTACATCCAGCGGATAGTATTGAGTATTGATCGTAATAAATCCAACAAACACCCAAAAACTAGCTCCGTAACTCCGCAAACTTTTGTCCTTGACAGAGCGGTAAGCTCTAAAAGTTAAAAAAGCTAAGTGTAAAAGCATGATCTGAAAACTAATCATTCCCGGATAACCGAGTTCGTAGATCAACTTAGGTTGAAAAGTTTCAATTAACTGCGTGGTACCAAATATTCGCGTTGAATTAGTCGCTCGTCCCACACCTCTACCGAAAGGTTTGTCAATGATAAAATTATTGCTCTGCTCGAACTGATTAAAGAGAAACTGCTGGGGCGGTGCAGCATTCCAGCGGTTAACAAAACTCTCCCACCGCTGCTCGATAATTCCCGGGTTAATAGCTGCACCGACAAACAGCAGAATCGCCAGTCCTGCACCGATGGGAATAAATCGTTTGAAATTAACTAATTGACCGGTGAGAACTAGCAGGATTGCTGTCGCAACGGGAACCATAACTAAAGCAGCTCTTTGACCGGAAATAACTGCATTGGCAAATATTAATGCCATGCCAAATAAACCGATAACTCGCCACCAGAATGAAGGGTCGCAAAAGGCAGAGGCAAAGGTTAAAAAAGCATTAGAAATTAAAAACCACGCCCACTGCCAAGGCGCGACAAAGGTTCCCGGCAAGCGGACAAACTTGACTTCGGGACTGAACACCAAAGAACCGCCGACAAAACATCTAGCTTCCAGGGTTGCTTTGTATAATTCTGCTCCGGTCATTCCTCTGGTTCCCGCACACTTTCCACTTTGCAGCAACAGGTACTGAATCAAACCGAGAAGGCAGCAAACGATCGCCAAAACGATGTGCATTCGACTAAAAAATACCAAATCCTTCTTAGTGCGGAGCAGATAATAGGTACAAGCAATCAGCGGTATGTAACCCATCAATACTTTTAAGCCGAGAATTCCTTGCAGAATTGGCTTGTCGCCCTTCATAGGGTTGAGCTGCATCTCCCCGTTGACAAAAATTAAAGTCAGCATTGCCATCATCAACAGGATGCTGAAGGTAGAAAGCATTTGTTTGGGAATGAACAGGGGCAACTGTTTCTTTTTACAGCTTTGAATTAGGGCGATGAGAGCTGGTATGTAGAAAGCATCTTTGGCTACTTGAAATGCAGCATTCCCGCCACCAATTGCATAAGTAATTGTACCGCTGAAAGGCAGGTAAATTAGAAAAGTCCACAAAGCTTGGCGGGGATATTTGTAGGAAAGCAGCAAGATGCCTGCGGCTGTGCCTCCTGCAATAGCAATCTTAGGGCCGGCTACGAACAACAGGGGGATGCTGAGAGCAACGGTGACTAAGCAGCTTATGGCGATCGCCTGCACCAATTCATTGCGCTTTTCTGAAATTTTGCGTTTTTGTGCAGCTACTTCTTTTTTGCTGAGCGCTCTTGTTTTTTCGCTGTGCTTGTGTTTGGATTTCTTGGATTTGCGCTTGGTTTTCAGCATATAGTAGAAGGAAGTTCGGCAACGAGCAATGTACGGGATGTAACGGATGTAACGGATGTCAGTCTGATGGAAGAGGGAAGTTCGGCAACGGATTCTATAACGGATGTAACGGATGTGAGTCCGATGTCCGTCGGAAGAAGGAAGAAGGAGGGAAGAAGGAAGAGGGATTTAGTTGCCTAAGAGAGAAAGAATAAGCAATCGAACCCTTATGTTTGTGCAATTAAGAAGTCCTCCCCGTCAGGGCGGTTCCTATAATTTTTATAAGGCACTTATGTAGAAGGCGGAAGACACTCTGATATAGAAGGCAGGAAATTTAGAAGGTAGAAGGCAGAAGGAATAGAAGCGAAAAGATTTCGGCAGATGTGGTTACTTATTTTTAAAGTCAAGATCGAGAAAAAGTCTCGGTCGAGATTGTCGGTGTGACGCGGGCACAAATTACACTGGCGACCTTGTAGAATATAACTGCTGCATCTATAATGTACAAAAATGTACAAATCTAGAAAAAATAATTTTAATGTAGCGGTGAATATGAAATTAACAAAATTTGTATCGATCGGCATTGCCCTAGTTTTAGGAGCAAGCGGGAGCATATTATCTAGCAGCAGTACAGCATTAGGGGCCGAAAAAGTTGTCCTCACATTTGGCCCGATCAGACAAGGCATCAATATCAGCGACTTAGAAGACTTTGCTAAAAACGGCACGACGACGCCAACCCTCCAACAAATTATCCGGTTCTCCAAAATGGACGCGCAAATGCTGCGGGGGTTCATGGGTTTAGAAATTGGTTTAAAGCCTGCTAATCTGGCGAGGGTGGTTTACAGCACCCCAGGAGAAAAAATCACTGACGATATCGGTCAAGCAATTCGGACTCAGCGCCGCACAGAAAGCGGGAAAGCTTTGCGGGCAGCGGTGATCCTGGCATCCGGGGACGACGGTAAGGTATCGCTGCTAGAAATCCTGAAAAAGTATCCTCTCAACGAGGTTTACGTAGATGTTGCCAGCCTTCGCACCGCTATTGGCAAAGTTCAGACTATAGCTGGAACTCTGCGAAGCCTGCTTCAAGATGTGACGAGATCGACAACTCGCACCGAAACTCCGATCGAACCTCGCCGCAGCGTGCAGCCAACAACTCCGCCTCCAGCGCCGCGCCCCACGGCCCCCTTGCCAGCACCGGCACCGCAGCCTGTGACGCCGGTCCGAGGGCTTTGGTGAAAAAATCATAAATGTGTCCTAGGGGCGGGTTGAAGTGGCTGTTGTGGCATTCTGCCGACACTTTTGAGACCAAACCCGCCCCCGCCCTATCCCTATCCCAACCCCCAAGAGGGTTAGGACTTTTGTGAAAACTCCCAAAGCAATCAATTTTTCTTGAGCAATTTTTTGAGCAACTTAGGAATCTCTGAAGGTCGAGCCGCCACAGGTATGTCCGCCTCTTCAAAGGCAGCCATTTTGTTTGGGGCCGTAACTCCAAAGGCTTTCTGGGCAGCCGCCCGAGAACTGATCAGGATGCCGGCGTGGCCCAAAGACGGCCCCTTGGGAGCGTAGCGGCCGGCTAGATAAGCAACCACGGGTTTGTCGATCGCCGAGGCGATGTAAGAAGCAGCAGCTTGTTCGCTCCACCCGCCAACTTCCCCCACCAAAACCATCGCTTCGGTACTGTCGTCTTCGTCCAAAATTTGCAGCCACTGCATAAAAGAAGAACCGACAATCGCGTCGCAGCCAATACAAACCGCCATCGACTGTCCCAAGCCAGCCTCCGTCAGTTCTAGGGCAACTTCGTAAGTCAAAGTGCTGCTGCGGCTGATCACTCCTACCGGGCCGGGAGTGTAAAATTCCTTGGGGTGAGTTCCCAGCAGGAGTTTGTCGGGTACAATAATCCCCGGACTGTTGGGCCCGATTACCAAAGTTTCGGTGGCTTCTGCTTTTCTGACTAAGTGCACCATATCCAGAGGAGGCACTCCCCCAGTAACGATCGCGATTTGCCGAATTCCTCCGGCGATCGCTTCTAAAGCAGCATCCAGCACCGAGTAAGCGTCTACCAAAATTACCGCAGTGTCAACGTGACCCACTGCCGCCACTGCTTGTTCTACCAAATCAAAAATCGGAATTCCCTCCACTTCCAGCCCCCCCCGACCGGGACTGACACCGGCGACTACATTCGTGCCGTATGCTTTCATCATCAGGGCGGCGCGGGTGGACGCGGGAGATTCTGTAATGCCCTGTACTAGGACTTTGCTTTCAGGAGTTAAATTCATTTTTTCCCACTTGACACTCGATCTGTAAAAAGCAGAAGGCCTTCATCTGTACAGAAATCTCGTTTTTTGCCGATCGACTGCCGCTACTTGGCGGAGGATACAGAAGCTGCCGCAGCCTCATCCAAAGTGCTAGCTAGCTGCACCGGCAACTGTCCCAAACGCTTTTTAACAGCATCAGCATCGATCTCTACCAGCCGGAGCACAACTTGGATGTGGCGGTTAGCGCGAGCTTTCCGTTCCAAATAGCCGGCTACTGCAGCGATTATTTCCTCCGTCTTGGAGGCGCTGCCCAAAATATTTACAAGTATCACCTTAACGCTTTTATCCTGAGCGACTAACTCCAGACCCAACTCCGCGCGATCGCGCAGGGCATTTGCTGCATCGTAGCGGTCTAGGGAACCAATATTCACGAAATTAGCTGGTTTTCCTCCTTGGTGGGTTACAGCATCTAGAGTTGCCATTGTCAGGCCCACTCCGTTGCACAAAACCGCGATATTCCCGTCTAGTTCGATTAATTGCAGGGATTCGGAATTGGAGATTGGGGATTTAGATTTGGGGTCAAACTCCGGCTGCTGCTGAACCTTCGAGTAGGAATGGGAGCGATCGCTAGGGGCATGGAGACTTCTCCTTTCCCGTGCCAACCCGCTGCTTTGCCTCTTTCCCGATAGTGCCGCCAAATCTGGATGTCGCCCCAAGGCATCGTCGTTGGCGGTCACTTTACCGTCTAAAGCCATTACCTCTCCCGTCGGACTGATGCCGAGAGGATTGATTTCTACTAAATCTAAATCTTTTTCGACAAACAGCCGGTACATTTTTTCGACAATAGTGCTCACCGATTGAATCAAGTCTCCCTGCAATCCCATTTTCAGCGTGAGACGCCTCGCGTAGAAGGGGGAAAATTCTTGATCTACGGCAACTTGCTGCATTTGCTCGATCGACCGTTCGACATCCATACCTCCTTGTCTCGAACCCAGAAGCACCGGGCGGCGGGCTACGGGGTCTAGGAGTACCGCTAAGTACAATTCTTGGTCTGCGTTGTACTTTGCTTCTGCCAGCAGGACTTGGGGATATTCATCCTCGATCGGCAAATTAAAAATTGTTTGAGCGGCTGCTACTGCATCGATCGTATTTTCTACAAACTTGATACCGCCCGCCCTGCCCCGTCCCCCAGCCCGCACTTGCGATTTGAGTACAACGGGGTAAGGAATTTTCAGTCCTTTGAGGTCGGCGGGATTGTCAATCCGCTGCGACGGCAAAATCGGTATTGCCATCTGTCGAAATAAAGATTTAGCTTGGTACTCTAACAAATCCATTTATCAATTACGGGTGACGGGTAGTTGGCAACAAGCAATTCGTCCTAATTGGCAATTCATAATTAATAGATAGTAATTGGTTTTTTGTCAAGTTAAAAGTTAAAAATTCTCGCTTTTATCTTTTAATTTTAGACTTTGGTATTGCCGATTACTTATTCGCTATTACCGCTCGCCGATTACCTATTACCTAAGCTGTTTCAAAGTGTTTTTTTCTCGGAATTTCCAAATTTTACTCTTAGGCTCTGGCGGGGAGATATTTGGCGAGCGTTGGTGTTTTTTTGTCTCAGAAAATCTTCGGACGTTCGGCGATACTGTGCCGAGATATTTCTGCGAATTGTTTACTTGATGCTATTAACAGCGCCTTGATGGACGGTTTTGACCCATTTAAGCCGTTTGGGCCGTACCGCAATCCGAGCCGTCACAGTCCCTACCAGCAGCCAGTGGAACATATACACAGTACCCCGCAGCGTTTGCAGCAAGGTGACAAAAACTCTTTTAACGTCAAATTTGGTCTCTTTGCGAGTGCGGCGCAAACCGACAAACATTCCCACCACCGACAATGTAAGGGTCATAAAAGTTATGGGACTGGCGATCGGCATCCGGCGCAGCGCAATTGACATCACAAAGTCGGGTAGGGCTACTGTAGGTAAGAAATATTGAGATACCCAAAATCCAAATAAATCCCAAGTTTTCCCAGTTCCCATGCGGTTCCGCAAAATTAGCCGCCAGTAGTCAAGATAACGCTGATAGCCGCCTTCTGCCCAGCGATTGCGCTGATGCCACAGAGCGCGAGCGTTAGTGACTCCTTCTTCTGACACGGCTGGGAAAGCGAGAAATTCAATGTCCCATCGGTTTAGGTGCAGCCTCACCGTCAAATCCAGGTCGTCGGTAATCGTCTCCTCGTTCCAGCCTCCGCAGCTTTCCAAGGCGGTGCGGCGCATGAATTGGCCGTTACCGCGCAATTCTCCAATGCCGCCGATCGCAATACGCTGCTGCTGGAAAAAACTGTCGAGAGCCATTTCTGCTTCTTGGCCACGAGTCCACAAATTTACCGAAGCATTGGCGATGGCTTTTCTGACTTGCACAGCCCCTACCTTTTCTGCATGGAACACTGGCAGCACCCGGCGCAGCAAATCCGGCGTTACCGTCGCGTCGGCGTCAAATATTCCGACAAATTCCCCGCGAGTCAGCGGTAACACTTGATTCAGGGCTCCCGACTTGCCGCCGCTGGCATTTGCTCCTCTGCGAAATACTTTGAGCTGGGGGTACTTTTTGGTTAGCTGTTCCAATACTAGCGGCGTGGCGTCGCTGCTGTGATCGTCGATCGCCCAAACTTCGTAGCGGTCGATCGGATAATCTACATTGCAGATGGATTCTACGAATCGGGCAATCACCGCTTCCTCATTTTTCGCTGCTACCAGCAGCGACACATAAGGCCACTCCTCTCGACTTTCATCGGCAAGAGGCTGCAGTGCGGGCTTGGGCGAAGCAAACAAAACTCGAAATGCTTGCATCCACAGCAGTCCCGTCAACCCCCACACTACCCACGCACCCCAAGAAATCAAGTGCAGGGCGATCGTGCCGGCCCAAATCGCAGTCAGCACTGCGGCGGCTTTTCCGCGGCGTCCCCGGTACAGATTTTGAGGAAAGGAGGGAGTTCCCGGCACAGACACCGCAACCGGGAGTTCTGCTTTTGTTTCCGCGTCAAACACCCTGTCGCCAATGTCTGGTATAGCAAATACTTTGCTGAGCTTCGAGTGCGAGGTCAAACTCTTGAGCTCTTCTTGAGCTAAATCAGAGATGTCCAAGTTAAGCTCGCTGCGAGCGTCGTTTTCTGGCCAAGAACTCTCCTGCATAGGTTACTTGATTCAACCACCAATAGTTTTTGATTTTAGATATAAGCATCTACTGTATCAGTTTCTGGGCTTTTGTCGAAAGCGGACGGGAGGACAACCAGCGGGTTCGGTGCTTGTACGGCCCTGGTAAACGGGTACTGCATAGAGTATTTAGCTTGACTTTTGCTTGCGATCGACCAGGAATATCTGTTAGTTTTTTCTGGGGATCTAAACTATCTGTTAGTAATAATTGTCTGAGGTGGAAATATGTCTATTCCTCAACTCAAGCCAGCCGATGACAAAGAAGTGAAAGTCTACGCGCCTTTCTGTCAAGAGCCCAGGCGCAAGTTTTTACCGCACGCTATTGGCCTCTACAAGCTCAAAAGCTTGGAGGGGGCAAGAAAAATTGACGGCGGGGAGAGCGTGCCGTTTGTCGCTAGTTGGAATATCTCGTCGCTGCCGATCGACTTAACCCGCTGTCGGGTGTTGTTTGACGGCAATGCTGAACTTAGCTACGAAGTGACTATGCAAAGCTCTGAGTTTGTTAGTTGCTTAATTGAGGTACTCCTGACTTTTCAGCGAACTCGTACTGTCGATTTTTCTAAAACGTTTTACCGCAAGCTGATGCGAATGGATGAATAACTTTCACCGCAGCCGCACTCCCGAAAGTCCGCAATTGACAATCAAGCAATTTAATCCGGGGTCCCCGGATTGATTTGTGGATCGAAAAAAAAGCTCCGAATCCCGATCGCCAGCCCCCGGATTTATCAGTGGGATTGCTGTCTTCAATCTAAAATCTAAAATCTAAAATCTAAAATCGATTGACGGGCGCTATAACTGACGCACCAATAGTGTAAAGCCACGACGGCAACATTACATGATTGGTGCGCCAGCCCTATTTGAGAAGCGGAAATAGTAAGTGAGTTGTTTGATCATTCTCAATAATCCCTTTGGGGGTCAGCACTTATCCCCATTCCTAAA
Organism: Microcoleus sp. Pol12B3; assembly: GCF_036701355.1. Classification (NCBI taxonomy): domain Bacteria; kingdom Bacillati; phylum Cyanobacteriota; class Cyanophyceae; order Oscillatoriales; family Microcoleaceae; genus Microcoleus; species Microcoleus sp. Pol12B3. The sequence continues at coordinate 58,552 of NZ_JAUBQS010000002.1, read as the reverse complement.
GTAAATCTACTGAAGTTTTCTGTTGAGCGTGATACAAATTTCGCGTATGGACTCAGGCAAAGCCTGAGTCCATACCTGTATTTCATCCAATTGAAAACTGCTGTATTTGTTGTGGGACAAGCGCAAAAGCCTATTTCGGATATTGGTGCTGTGCGAGTACGCGCGAGCGAAGCTATCGCCGCGAGGCGAATCGCGCCGTCCGATTTCGTTCAAATTTTTCGACTCGGTAGCTGAGAGGAAAGGGCTGTAGATCCCCCCAAGGAAAATCAATCTACAGCCCTTGAACTGCGAGTGGGATAGTATGGCAATCAGCCTTTGGGCTGCCGAAATGCCAGCAGACACCGCCCGACAATTTATGTGTTTAGATGCTAGAAGTCCGAGCATAACAAGCTTATTGCTCGCATTGCCAGATATCAGTTTGAACGGGGGCGAGCGCACTAATAATTAATAACTAATAATATTTATCCATTTTTAATTATATGCAAAACTGATTAGGCAAGCACCGTAATTTCTTCCTAGACACTTTTCTATTTAGCAAGTAAAAATTTTTCTAAACCTTATAAATAGGGTGTTAGGTAAGATCTATCATCCATTTTTACCTTGTTGTTTTTATTTTTATTTTATATATTTTTTGTGGTCTGACACGGGCAATAATAAGGCATAAAAACCTTACAGTTAAACCTGTTTTTACATAAATTAGGATCGATAAATACTTATTAAAAACGGCTGGTAAAACAAACAATTCAAAAACTCCTTTCCCAAAATCAAGTAAAAAGAATGGGCAGAAAAAGGCGGCGAATATGTGAATAATAATTTTCCGTAAGAAAACAAGCTGCCCAAAAGCGACAAAATCGAGTATAATAGTATTGCCAAATTGAGTCGCAGTTCACAAATACTGTAGAAAAAACTAAATTTATTGAAATAGACAGGTGCAAATTGAGGATTGAAGGCGTACCCAAATTGACTAAATATTTGCTGATCGGTTCCACAAAAGCTTACAGCGGCAAGTCTGCCATAGCCTTGGGGATGGCACTCGGACTCCGGGAAAAAGGACTGGCCATCGCCTACGGCAAACCTCTGGGAACCTGTTTCAGCTCCGAGGGAGCTGGGATCGAGGACGAAGATGTACGGTTCGCGGTAGAGACGCTGAAGCTCTCAGAAAGTCAGATGCCGTCAACACTGCTGTATTTGGATGAAGAGACGGTTCACAAGCGTTTGCGGAGAGAAGACAAGACAGATTACCGCCAGTCTTTAGCGCAATATTTGCAAGCTCCCAGCGGAGACTTGGTGCTGTTAGAAGGCCCAGCTAATTTGGAGGAAGGCAGTCTATTTGACTTGTCTTTGGCTCAAGTCGCTGAGGCAGTTGATGCTTCTGTGCTGTTGGTAGCCCGCCCGATCGATCTTTATATAGACGATTTGCTGTCGGCTAAACAGCGTTTGGGTTCGCGGTTGCTGGGAGTGGTACTTAATGACGTTCCCTCGGACAAACTCGAATCGGTAACGGCGACTGTGCGGCCTTTTCTGGAGGCTGCGGGTATTCCAGTTTTGGGAATGCTGCCGAGAAGTGCTTTGCTGCGGAGTGTCAGCGTCAAAGAATTGGTGCACCAATTGAAAGCTGACGTGCTGTGCCGTCGAGACCGTTTGGATTTGATGGTGGAAACCTTGACAATTGGTGCAATGAATGTTAGTTCGGCTCTGAAGTATTTCCGCAAAGCGAGAAATATGGCGGTGGTGACGGGGGGCGATCGCACCGACATTCAGCTAGCGGCTCTGGAGAGCTCGACTCAGTGCTTAATTTTGACAGGCCACTTGCCTCCTTCTCCCCTAGTGATTGGCAGGGCAGAAGAAATGGAAATTCCGGTTTTGTCTGTTGATTTGGATACCTTAACCACGGTAGAAATTATCGACAGCACCTTTGGCAGCGTGCGCCTGCACGAACCGATCAAGGTGGAATGCGTTACTCAGCTAATGGCAGAACATTTTGACCTTGATGGCATGATGGCATCCTTGGGCCTGAGCGATCGAGTCCATTAATAACAGAGCCGGAGCTGAGGGAAGAAGGTATTCGGCAGAGAACTTTTTGTTTAAATAAATAAAAAGCCAAAATTCTTAAATTCTCAATTTTTCTTGAATTCTACCTTGAGCTCCGGCTGCCGAATGTCTTCAGACATTCTGCCTTCGGGCTTCCTCAAATCTCCAGATCCTCTAGTCTGAACCCGTAAATCAGCAATTCTTAACTTCTTTTTGGCGGCAATGGCTAGTGAGTCTGCTAAAATCCACAACGTAGTTTTATTTAATTTAATAAATTCTTTGAGTCAATCAATTGAGCTACCCAGAGTAGATGATTTTTTACAAGAACTTGCGGCGATCCAGCAAACCAGCTCCAAGCGGATTGCTCTTTTGGGTTCTCGCCACGTTCCTATTACCCACCAGCAGCTAATTGAGATGCTGAGCTACGCCATAGTTCTGGGAGGCAATCAGCTCATCACTTCTGGCGCTACAGGCACCAATTCAGCCGCAATTCGGGGGGCAATGCGAGCAGATCCTAATCTGCTGACAGTGATTTTGCCACAAAGTATGAGTCGCCAGCCTCGGGAGTCTCGCGACCAACTCGAACAAGTGATACATTTGGTAGAAAATCCCAAAAATGATAGCTTGTCTCTCCCGGAAGCAAGCGCCATGTGCAATCAGGAGATTATTTCTCGCTGCCAGCAACTGATATGTTTTGCTTTTCACGAAAGCCACACTTTGCTGAAAACTTGCCAGGATGCGGAGGAACAGCGCAAGGTAGTTACTCTGTTCTATTTTGATTGAACTGCGAGGCGGATGATGCTGTTGGGATTACCTGTGTCGGTTATTCTGCTTGATTGTATAGCTGCTGCTGCTGCGCTGGTTTACGCACCGTTTTTGGTGGTTGCGTTCGCCCGCTTGCAGCTAGGCTACGACCAAGCAGCCCCCCGCGCTATGTTTGATAAGTTGCCGGCTTACGCTCAGCGGGCAACTTGGGCTCACCAAAATTCGTTTGAGACGTTTATGCTGTTTTCAGCGGCGGCTTTGATGGCTTTTGTGACGGGGGTAGATTCGGAACCGACGGGTTGGGCTGCGATCGCTTTTACGATCGCCCGGTTGTTGTTTTCGGTTTTCTATATTCTGAATGTGCCGCTGGGGCGATCGCTCATGTTTGCGATTAGTTCTTCTTGCACAGCTACTTTATTCTATTTCAGTTTAATGGCTGTTAATGGTTAATTGTTATTAGTCAGTGGTCATTAGTCATTAGTCATTAGTTAAGAGACGCTTAATTAATGACTAATTACCAACTATCAACTATCAATTACCCATTACCAACTACCAATTACCCATTACCCATTACCAATTACTAATTTATGGCTGCTAGTTATTCTTTTGATATTGTCAGCGAGTTCGATCGGCAAGAATTAGTTAACGCTGTTGACCAAACTGTGCGGGAAATTCAAAGCCGCTACGACTTGAAAGATACCAAAACTACCGTGGAATTGGGTGCAGAATCAATTACTGTCAATACGGACAGCGAATTTACTCTCGACGCAATTCACACTGTTTTGCAAACTAAAGCCGCCAAGCGCAATTTATCTTTGAAAATTTTTGATTACGGCAAAGTTGAACCTGCTAGTGGCAGTCGCGTGCGTCAAGAAATTAAACTAAAAAAAGGAATTAGTCAGGAAATAGCGAAACAGATTACTAAATTGATTCGCGATGAATTTAAGAAGATTCAAGGTTCGATTCAAGGAGATGCAGTGCGGGTGTCTGCTAAGGATAAGGATGATTTGCAGTTGGTGATTCAACGCTTGAAGCAAGAAGATTATCCGGTGGCTTTGCAGTTTACAAATTACAGGTAAATTTTTGAAAGCTAAGTATGGGATTCCCAGTTGTGCGATCGCCTCTTTGAGTGCGATAGAAACTGCGTTGCGCTTGCTGGGATTCGGAAATCTTGCTTTGTTGCAAGCTCATGCTGACTAGATATTTGCACCAAATCAACTTGTATATCGCTTTGGAAATAGACTTCAGTACAATCTGTTTTCTCAACGGTCTGAACAAATCGATTCAGCCAAGCCTGAAGCTACTATCAGAATTTTGATGACAGGAGATTCGCTGTTCAATGGGAATAATACCACGGATTCAGATACAAACTATTACATAATTGTTGGCAGCGCGTTTGTTGGGCATCAAAAAGCAGGTTCAGGTGCTGAATTCTTCGGCAGGTTTTTGGGGAGTTGGCAATCAATTGGGATATACAGCAGCAAGTTGATAGATGACAGTAGCAGCATTTAGTAAACCAGTTTTTTAGATGTTGAGGATTTATTAAGTAGGTCGGCGGGATTAAACTGAACTATGCAACTGTATGTAAACAGGGTCTCCTAGTGCTGCTTTCTTGGCATTTTGATACTTGACGATCGTTTACATAGTTGCGTTTTACAGCACCGACCTAGTTAAGGCCCCATTAATGGATGATAAGCTTATCAAAAGCTGTGTTTGAAGCAAACACAGAAAAAATGATGAAAGTAATTCAGGAAATTCCTGAAACAGAACTATTTTTAATCAAAAGCCTGACTAAATTAGCACCTCAATTTCAATTTGAGCAAATTCTTGATTTAAGAGAAGCTTTAATGGTTCACAATTGAGATTGTACAGTTTTTGTAGAGCAAGTTGATACCTAAAAAAAGATGGCAAAAAAACATTTTATTAACCTCTTAAAGGGTCTCGGTTTAGAAATAAAAAATCCCCACTGGTGGCTGCAAGTTCTGATTATTTCCATTGTTTATCCTTTGATTTGTTGGTTTCTCATGAATAATCATAAAATATCCAGTGTTACGTTTATTCCACCATATATTTCACCCGTTTGGCCCGGAACAGGATGGATGTTCGCCACTTTATTGGAGTGGGGTTATTCTCGTTGGTTAGGTATCTTTATGGGTCAATTTATTGCGACCTTAATAATGTGGCCCATATCCCCAAGTTTATTATTGAGTGCTGTCTTCAATACTATTAGTGTAACGATTTGGAATTTATTGGCAGTATTTGTGATGCGACGGTCAACTCGCACAAAATTTCCTTTTAATGAAGTCAATCATGTAGTAATTTTTATCGCCGTTAGTTTTTTAGGAGTTAGTTTACCCAATGCTTTGATCGGGACTTGTTCATTGACTTATCAGAAAATTTTTCCCCATTCTGACTTTCTAAAAACTTTCACTGGTTGGTGGATTGGTGATAGTATAGGTATCTTACTTTTTACACCTTTCTTATTAATTTGTTGTTTAAAAAAACAGAAGTTTTATGCCCCGCAGTCTTGGCATAGTGGAGAATTTATGATTATTGCTATTCTTTTGGGAATAGTCATTAAATTTGCCTTATTTGAGAGTCAACCTGTAGAATATTTACTTTTACCCCCTCTCTTATGGTCTGTTTTTCGTTTTAGTCAGAAAGTTACTACTATTTTAGTCACCGCCATTTGTAGTATGGCTTTTATCACTACGGCTTATCAAATTGGTATTTTTTATAAGGCGGCATTGGCTCGTAATTCCCTTTTATTACTACTTTTATTTGTGGGGGTACTTTCCATTACAACGATGGTGACATCTGCGATTGTTTCGGAAAATCGTCAAGCGGCTTTGAAATTACAACAAGCTAACGCGGAATTAGAAGAAAGAGTGATTCAGCGTACTATGGCTTTGCAGGAAAGTGAGAAGATTTCCCGAGAGTTGGCAGTGAAAGCAGAAACCGCTAATCAAGCCAAAAGTACCTTTATTGCCAATATGAGCCATGAATTGCGATCGCCCCTCAATGCTATTCTCGGTTTTTCGCAATTGATGGTACGCGCCACAAATATGCCCCCTGAACAATACGAGAATGCCGGAATTATCTATCGCAGTGGTGATTATCTATTAACGCTAATTAATAATGTACTCGATTTATCAAAAATCGAAGCAGGTAAAACCACCCTTAATCTTGCAGACTTTGACCTACATATCTTGCTGAATGATTTAGAAGATATGTTGCATCTGCGGGCTAATAATGCCGGATTGAATTTGGTATTCCAGCGAACAGAAAATGTTCCGCGCTATATCTGTACAGATCAAGTAAAACTGCGTCAGGTTTTAATTAATTTACTCAGCAATGCCATCAAATTTACTTCCGAGGGTCAAATCACTTTGAATGTCTTTCTGGGAGAACAAGAAACCACAGATGTTTTTAATTTGCATTTCCGTATTCGCGATACTGGGGTGGGTATTGCAGCAGCAGAACTGCCAAAACTATTTGATGCCTTTAGTCAAGCTCAAGCTGGAAAAGATATGCAGGAAGGAACGGGTTTAGGTTTAGCAATTAGCCGGAAATTTGTGCAATTGATGGGTGGCGATATTTCTGTAGAAAGCGAATTAGGAAAAGGTACAATTTTCCAATTGTATATTCAGACTAAATTGGGTCAAGAAACAAACAGCAAGAGTACAGAAGAATATCCAAGAGTGCTGGGACTGGTGCCCGGTCAACTTAGCTACAAAATTCTGACAGTCGATGATAAATCTATTAATCGACAATTACTAATTAAGTTGTTGAGTCCCTTGGGATTTGAGGTGAAAGAAGCTAGTAACGGACAAGAGGCGATCGCCATTTGGGATGAATGGGAACCGCACCTAATCTGGATGGATATGAGGATGCCAGTTATGGATGGCTACGAAGCGACAAAATACATTAAATCTACCACTAAAGGCAATGCTACGGCTGTAATCGCGTTAACGGCGAGTGTGTTGGAAGAAGAAAAGGCGATCGTGCTTTCGGCTGGATGTGATGACTTTGTGCGCAAACCCTTCGTTGAACACACCATTTTTGACGCACTAACTAAGCATTTGGGAGTCAAATATATCTATGCAGAAACAAGATCCCCTGTCTTGGATGATACAGAAATACGTCCCTTGACATTGGAAGATTTAACCTGTATGACTCAAGAATGGATTACTCAATTATACGAAGCTGCACTGGAGGCAAATACTAACCTCGTGTTACAAGTCGTAGGAGAAATTCCCAAAACTGAAACTCGTTTGATAAAATCCCTTACAAAACTTGCCAGTCAATTTAAGTTTGAGCAGATTCTTGATTTAGTAGAACCCCGGAGTGGCAATGAATCTTAATTCTCAAATCGAAAATAAAGGTAATATTCTAATTGTAGACGATATTCTAGAAAATCTACAATTACTAAGCGATGCGCTCCTCAAACTAGGCTACACTGTTCGCAGCGTTACCAGTGGGCGGATGGCACTGAAAACGGTGAAGGTAAAGCGACCAGATGTGATTCTTTTAGATGTTAAGATGCCTGAAATGGATGGTTATCAAGTCTGTAGAACTCTCAAAGCGGATGCAGATTTTAGCCACATTCCAGTAATTTTCATTAGTGCTTTAGATGATGTCTTCGACAAAGTAACCGCCTTTGATTCAGGGGCTATAGACTACATCACCAAACCATTTCAAATCGAAGAAGTAGTGGCGCGTCTGGAAAATCAGTTAATCATTCAACGCCAGCAACAGCTTCTGGAACAAGAAAATATTAAGCGCCGGGAAGCAGAAGAGATACTTTATCAATCGAGGGCTTTACTGGCTAGTGTTTTGAATAGTTCCCTTGATGGTATTGCGGCAATGCAGGCTGTTCGTAACGCCGAAACAGGCGAGATTAAGGATTTTCGGTGTTTAGTCGTCAACCCCCAGATTTCTAGATCTTTTAACAGTAGGCATGAAGAGATGATTGGCAAATTGGTACTAAAAAATTTTTTGAATAATATTGATCCAAAACTATTTAATTGCTTCGTTAATATTGTCGAGACGGGGGAATCTTTAGAACAGGATTTTTACTATGAATCAGAAAAATCTTGCTGGTTTCACTTCGTAGCAGTCAAGCTAGGAGATGGTTTTTCCGTTACTATCCGTGATATTACCGCCCGCAAACAAATAGAATTGGCTCTCCAAGATGCCAATCAAAAATTAAAAGAACTGGCCAATCTAGATGGTTTGACTCATGTGGCTAACCGTCGGTGTTTCAACAATCGCCTTCAAAGTGAATGGCAACGCCTAGCGCCAGAAAAGCAGCCACTTTCTCTAATTTTATTTGACGTTGATAAATTCAAATCCTACAACGACTACTACGGTCATCTGGCTGGGGATGATTGCTTAATTAGAATAGGGCAAACATTACAAAAAGTAGTCCGTTGTCCCACCGATTTAGCAGCGCGTTACGGTGGAGAAGAATTTGTGGTACTTCTGGCGAATACGGATTTAAAAGGAGGGATTAAGGTGGCACAAAACATTCAGCAAGGAATTCACGATCTGGCGATTCCCCATGCAGAGTCTGACGTGAAGGAGATCGTTACAGTCAGTTTGGGTATTGCCTCACTCATACCCACCTTGGAAGTTCCACCAGATACACTGGTAGCCTATGCAGACAAAGCTTTGTACGATGCTAAACAACAGGGGCGCGATCGCTGGAGTACAAGTTGTTGAAAAATCGGGGCGTTTTTTTGAGGAAGGGGGAATTATACCGTTAGACAAGATTTTTCGCCAGTTGTAATTCATCCTGGTTTTTTGTTGATAGTCAGATCGTCAAATTTTTGATAAGTAATACCAATTGGAAATAGTCTTGCTACAATTACCAATTTTATACAAATTATCTTTGATTTGCACAACCCCCCGCCGGACACGGCAGTGCCGTTTCCCTACATACGATTGCCTATAATTTCTATATAGCAATATTTTTAAGAAGTGGTATAATCTGTAGCTGGCGTTACAGATTAAGAGTGTAAATCCTAATTAAATATCTAAACCTGTGACTGCTAAATCGGGAGGATGTTCGACAACAAACTGGTAATATAACTCTTGCTTTGCTTGCGGCGGCAGAGACATTATCCATTCTAGTAGTCCCATTTCACCTGCTACTATCTTCGGATTAGTGAGAGTCAACCGCACTTTAATTTGTTCATTGCGGCTGACTGGCAATTGCTCTTGTAGTGTCAGGTGTACCTGGACCTGCCGCAGGTTAGTCACACTCAAACGATAGGCGTAACTCGTACGCCTCTGCTGACCGATCAGTTTTTTATCTACTTGTCTTTCCACTAATTCTCGCTCTATTTTTAGCCCTTCATCTATTCCTAAATTCAGTTTAAATTCTTCACCAGACGAAACATTATCCAATTTGACGGTACCAACAAAAGTGTTGTCCCGAAAGATATTTGCTTTACCGGGCAGAAGAGTTGCACCTGTCAGCGGATTCACAACAACTGCTTGTAAATAGGCAAAACTGACTAATCGCGGGACGGCTATATATTCAGGTTTAAACGGATAATTTTCGCTAAAAATCGTCACTTTGTGGGGTGTACCGTCGCTGGGAATCTTGGTATTTCCCCCTACTTGAAATGAGACGGTGCCGCCTTCTCTAGATACTTTTGCTGTCGCGGTTTGAGCCGCTATGGATTCGGGTGTGGCAGCAGCACCGTCCCCAGCCATCATTGCAAATTGTGCCTCGCTTTCCATCTCTAATTCCATATAGTCTCTTTCCATTTCTGCTTCCGCAGTCGGTCGGGTGGGTTTCATCAAAAGTTGTCGGGAGCGAGCTGATTTTGGGTGAAAAATATCGATAAACCAGGGTTCGAGTTGTGGTGGCAAAGTTCCCATTCCCGGTTTTGCTGTGGATAAAGTCAGCGCTACTCCAGCCCAATCTTCGCCTGTATTTTGATTGACTTCGGCTAGGTAATTGAGATTGATTTGGTTGTTGGTAGTGTTGACTCGCAAGTCGTAAAGGGGAGTCCAGCGGGCTCCCATGACTACATAGGAAACTTCTAGTTCAAAATTGCCGGTGCCACTGGATTCTATGGCAACAATGATGTTAAAACTTTGCTGAGAATGGGGAGTTTGTACTTGCCGCAACTGCAGCAGCAAAGCTTCTATTTGCTTGTCTAATTCGCGCTGTTGTTTTTCGTGTTGGGCGATCGCACTTACATATTTTACGTAATTAGTTCCTAAAAAGTTGAGCAATTCGCCAGTTTCGTTTAAACCTACCTGCTGTTTGGCGATGCTGCTGGAAAAGAAACCGACGCTTTTTTCGCTCAAACCTTCCACAAATTTGAGCTGAATTTTTCGGGCGGTTATTTTGTCGTTAATTCCACGTCTTTGGGTTTGTAATTCCTGAATTTGTTGGGTTAATTCGGCAGTGCGATCGCCCACTGGTTCGCTGCTAAACACTGTTTCGGTTCGCACTCCCAGCAATCGCACTGCAACTGTACCCGCACCCGTGGCCCTGACTGACTCTGTTTCGAGGGTTGCGGGAACAGAGGCGATCGCCAATTCTCGCTCGTTTCCCGTCAGAGATACCGTACCGCGGCGCGTCACCAAAGCGCGATCGGTGTAAACTGTAACTTCGGATATGCTAGTATTTAGTGTTTTAATGGTATCAGAATTAAGTATTTCTGAGTCAGTCATTGCCAGTTGCTCCTATTTAATAACCGTTTAGTCGATCGAGCTATTTCAAAAGTAGTTTATTGATCAATTTTCCCGATCGCCCATTCCTCTAGCAAACTCCTCAAGCGCATCCAAAGGTGAAGCAAACAAAATGCAGCGTTTAAGCAAAGACAAGTCTAACTCAGGCAGCACTTCGCTGCTAGTAATGCGATCGTAACCTTCCTCTCGTAGATGGTAAAGCTCTAGAGTGCCATCTTCCCAAAACCAGACTTCCGGGACTCCCATCAGTCGGTATTTCTGAAGTTTAATCGGACTACCGCTAGTGAGAACTACCTCAATACACAGATCGGGAACATCCTTATCTGTTCCGAAACAATAAGACAAATCTGCTTGATACTCCACTTTCCCCTCAACAATTTGACTGTAACTGTTGCTGGGAAAAAATTGTATTCTATTAAATTGAAAAAAATTTATCAGTAGCGCTGCAATCAGACATCGAGTTGCCTCGTGAGGTTTACTGATTCCCACAATTTCTATAACTCCATCACAATAAAATAAGCATATATTCCCCACGTCTTCAAAGCCAGCTTGAATAGCTTTGAATTGATGCCATGTCACACCGCGCCAAGTGAAACGTTGTTCGACTGCGGGAGAAGTGGTTTGATTGTCTACAGTTTGAAGCATGATTGTTTTATTGATGTTCAAAATGGTAGCGCGCGGGAGTGGGCGGGTTTACGAGTTTACTAAATCGTTAGTTTTAGCCATTGATAATTGATTTGTAAAACCCGCCCCTATGTTTAATTTTATCTCAGTGGCTCGATTCCTGCCAAATCCAAAATTTGAGGAATTAAATCTTCTCGTTTGACGGCCATCATGTGAACTCCTTGACAAATCTGCCGCGCTAGCTTGACTTGTTCGGCAGCAATTTTTATGCCTTCCTGCAAGGGTTCGGGAGCTTTTGCCAAACGGTCTATCGTCTCTTGCGGAATGTGAACTCCTGGCACGTATTTTTTAATAAATTCAGCATTTTTCGCTGATTTAAACAAAAATATTCCTGCTAAAACAGGCTTGTTGCACCCCGCAGCAATGTGGTGCATAAACTTATCCAAAACTTCAAAATCTGTAATTAATTGACTCTGAAAAAACTGTGCTCCCGCCTCTACTTTTTTCTCAAATCGACTTTGCAAACCAGACCAACTGGGGCATTGCGGATCGACTGCTGCACCTACAAATAAATCAGTAACTCCGTCGGTTAAAGGTTTGTCATTCCAGTCTTGGCCACCGTTCATTTTTTGAATAACTTGCAATAGCCGAACAGATTCCAAATCGAATACACTTTTTGCTTTAGGATGGTCGCCCGCTTTGACGGGATCGCCTGTGAGTGCTAATACATTGCGAATGCCTAAAGCGTGGGCCCCCATGAGATCCGCTTGCAGGCCAATTTGATTGCGATCGCGACAAGCAACTTGACAAATTGGCTCAATTCCGTGCTGCACTAAAATCGCCGAAACTGCTAGCGGACACATTCGCAAAACTGCGCGACTCCCGTCGGTGATATTAATGGCGTGTACTCTATTTTTTAGGCGTTCAGCCATTTGAATTGTGTGAGTTATGTCGCCACCTTTTGGTGGGGCAACTTCGGCGGTAATTATAAATTCTCCGGGGGTGGTGCAGGCTGTGCGAAAACGGTTCATGATTATTTGTCTGTTATTGGTTATTTGTTATTTGACTGTTGACAGTGGACTGTTAGCAGTTGTTAGTGGGCTGTTGGCTGTTGTCATTCTTAACAAGTAACCAAGAACAACTAACAACTAACAACTAACAACTAAACAGGTAAAGAATAACCGAAAGCTGTCTTCACCTTAGTTAGAGTTTGATTAGCAATAGCTTCTGCTTGTTCTCTTCCGCGACGTAGTACAGACTCTAAATATCCCGGATCGTCCATTATTTCCTTGTATTTATCCTGAATTGGTTTGAGGGCATTAATTGTCGTCTCTGTCAGCAAGGGTTTAAAATCTCCCCAACCCATGTTTTCACACTCCGTTGCTACTTCTTCCTTAGATTTGCCGGAAAGCAGGAGATAAAGTGTCAGCAAATTTCTCGCTTCGGGGCGATCGGGGTCGTCAAAAGTCAAACCCCGCACGGCATCTGTTTTGCAGCGCTTGATTTTTTTGGCTATCGTATCTGGCGAATCCAATAAATTAATTCGACTTTGTTCGGAAGGGTCAGATTTCGACATCTTGCGCGTGCCATCTGTCAAACTCATCACCCTCGCACCGTCAGTCCGAATTAACGGTTCGGGAAGTTTCAATACTGGCTTTTCGGGTGTGCCGAATTGGTGATTCAATCTGATGACAATATCGCGGGTGAGTTCCAAATGCTGTTTTTGGTCTTCTCCCACTGGCACTTTGTCTGCATCGTAAAGCAAAATATCTGCTGCCATTAACACGGGATAATTTAGCAAACCGGCGTTGACATTTTCACCTTGTTTAACTGCTTTTTCTTTAAACTGAATCATATCTTCGAGCCAGTTAATCGGCGTAATGCAGTTTAGCAGCCATGCTAGTTCTGTGTGAGCCGAGACGTGGGATTGCACGAAAATAGTAGAATATTCTAAATCGATGCCGCAAGCTAAATAGAGTGCGGCGATCGTGTAAGTGTCGGAGGCTAGAGTTGCTGGATTGTGCGGTGCGGTAATTGCGTGCAAATCGACTACGCAGAAGTAATTTTCGTACTGACTTTGACCTTCTACCCAGTTGCGAATTGCACCGAGATAATTACCGAGGTGAAGATTGCCTGTTGGCTGAACTCCTGAAAGAACGCGCTGTTTGCCCATGAGGAAAGAATAGAATTGAAGTCACATTTCTATATTGACACGTTATTTCAATTTCAGAGCCTCTAATTTTCTGGCGGTTGACTGTTGACTGCTGACTGCTGACTGTTGACTGTTGACTGCTGACTGTTGACTGTTGACTGTTGACTGACAACTAACAAGTGACAAGTGACAACTAACAACTGACAACTGACTAATTACCAATCTGTCAGCAACCTTGCTTTCCGCAAAACAAATGTCAGAACAGTTTCTTCGCCGGTAATAATATCGGCTCTGCCTTCCATTCCCGATTGAATCGAATACTGGCGGGAGACATTAGCCTGGGGGTTTCCGAAAAATTGACCGTTGGCGGATTTGAGTTTTGTTAAATAAGTTTGTTCAGGCTTAATTGCCACTTCGTAATAAGCTGTACCTAAATTATTAGTGGGATTTTGAGTTGCGATCGCATCTGGGGCGATTTCGCTGACAGTTCCTTTTAATGTGCCGTAATCGGGAAAAGGCAAAGCCGAAATCCTGATCTGTACGGGTTGGCCGATTTGGATGCGGGCGATGTCTTGGGATGTCACCTTGGCTTTGACTACCAGGGGTACGTCGCTGGGGACGATTTGGGCGATCGCGCTGCCGGCTTGTACGGTTTGACCAGTATTTCGTACTTCCAGTCTGAGAATTGTACCATCCGTAGGTGTGCGGATCACGCTATTTTCGAGTTTTAAGTCAATTTGATTTAGTTCTTTTTTAGCTTGAATTAATTGTTGTTGAATGGAGGCTTGCTTGACGAGCAAAACCCGCCGACTTCGACCCAGCCTCTCGGCGACATCTGGCAGCGATGTGGCGAATTTTACTAAAGCGGATTCGATTAATTCCTGTTGGGCGGAACTTTCACTTTGAATGCTTTTAAATTGGGCGCTGGCCAAAATTTGATTTTCTAAGTCGCGCAGTTGCTGGTTGATTTGCTGTGCTGCTGGTTGAGACTGGTTAATTATTTCTTGTAACTGTTTTTTTTGCTCGCTTAAACGCGAAGCGTCTATAACTGCGATCGCATCTCCTTCTTTTACTGTCTGATTCTCGCTGACAGCAATGCTTTCGACGGTTCCTTCTGTGGCTGCTTGCACGACGCGCACTTCTCCGGCGGGACGGACGATCGCATCTGCTTTTACTGTAGCGCTGTATTTGGTGACGCTAGCCAGGGCGATCGCCCCGCCAAACGTCGCCACCATCAAAATGCCCCCCAAAGTTGTCCAGTGGCTGACAGGGGGCAAAAACTGGTCGTTATCAAAGGTTTCAGGGGGTGTGGCTTCGGGAGTGAGAGACATGGTGGTAGCTGGGGGAGAGGGGAATAGTTGGAAATTTTGAGTTTTGAGTTGGGGGAGAGCCAGAGATCGCTGATTTGTTTTGTCACTTTTACGATCGGCTTTCCGGAAACCAAGTATAGGTTTAGAAGTCTAAATCAAAATTCACAGGGTAGAGGTAAAAATCCGCACAGCTTTGCCGTTCCCACCCACAAACTTCGCCAAATATCAAGACGAGTGAAGCCAGCGGGCTACAGTCAGGAAAATATGGGATTTTTGCCATAACTTTTGGCGCTGTTACCGGGTTTTTACTGTATGCGTAGGTAGTAAGTAAGTACATAGGTATTAATAGGAGTTATTTATGTCAGAAAGTCAACCAGGTTCACTCTTCATCGAAGTAACCGATGGAGAATCTGCTACTGTCAACGGTGGCAACATTACCAGCGGTGTTAGCGGTGCTAAAAGCAACAGCGAGACGGATAACAGCAGCAGCTATGGCCTGAATATGCTGTTTTTCCTGCCGCCGCCTAGCCAGCTTTATCTGTACGATCCGAACCTCGGTCGCCCTTACAAAACCCTAGTGGTTTAAATAGCTGAGTCAAGTTGTGCCACCAAGTAAATTTTGAAAATTTTTCCGTAATATTCCGGAGGCTGTACAGCACTACAAGAAGTATTAGTCAGTATTTACACGAGGCTCTAGAAATTAGATAAGATTTCTAGCTTCCCTTCGCTTTTCTCAACTTAAACGGAGTCAAATCATGAAAGAAACAAAGGACAATTCACTGTTTGCTGAACTCACTCCTGAAGAATCAGCTAGCGTCAACGGCGGTTACTATTATTCTAATCGATATAACTGTTACCGTCCGACCCGTCACGTCGTGTACCGCCGGAATTGCGACGGCTCCTTCAGAGTAGTGTACCGCTACTGGTAAATTTTAGTGCTGTCAATTCAGCTCGCTCGATGTTAATTAATAAAGCACCCATAAGTTTATGGGTGCTTTGTTCTGATTGGCTACTCGGTGAGGGGTAATGTTCATTAGGCTCTACTCATTATTCATTTTGCCAAATGTTAAAGAACATTCCTTTTATCCCAGAAATGCCTTTCTTCGGACAAGTAAACAGGTTGATGAAATATCAGGTTGTTCTCCAGCAGAGCGAAGAAGATTGCGGTGCAGCTTGTCTGGTTTCGATCGCCAAATTTTACGGACAGAATTTTACAATTAGCCGCTTGCGAGAATTTGTCGGTACGGGCCAGCAAGGGACGAGTTTACTGGGCTTGAAACAAGGCGCTGAGGCGATCGGCTTTAATGCTCGATCGGTGCGAGCGGCCGCTGCAATTTTAGACAAGCTCGATGATGCCCCTCTACCGATGATTATTCACTGGAGCGGCTATCACTGGGTTGTTTTGTACGGCAAACAGGGCAACCAATATGCGATCGGCGATCCGGCTGTCGGTATGCGCTATGTTTCTAAAGCAGAATTAGCAGCAGCTTGGACAGATTGGCTGTGCTTGCTAGTAGAACCCGATGCTGAGCGGTTTTTTGCAGCAGCAGAGGGTCAACCGCCCGCTAATTCCTTACAAAAATGGATGCGCCGGGTTGGGATTTACCGCCCGATTTTAATGGAAGCATTTTTGCTGAATGCAGTCTTGGGTTTGCTGTCGATTTCTTCGCCTTTTCTAGTTCAACTGCTCACCGACGACATTCTGGTGCGGGGCGACAGACAACTCCTGGCGAGTGTGGCGATCGCAGTTATAGTTATGAACCTTTTTAGCAGCAGTTTAGGATTGATACAGTCGAACTTAATTGCTCAGTTTTCTCAGCGTTTAGAGTTGGGATTGGTGATGGAATTTGCTCGCAAATTTCTGCGATTGCCTTTGAGTTTTTACGAAACCCGACGCAGTGGAGAAATTGTCAGTAGATTACAAGATATCCAAGAAATTAATAAATTAGTTTCTCAAGTCGCTATCAGCTTGCCCAGTCAATTTTTTATCGCTGTAGTTTCTTTTATCTTTATGTTGTTTTACAGCAAGGAACTGACGTTAGCAGCTACAGCTCTAGCTCTTTTAATGACTGCCTCTACAGTGGTCTTTCTGCCCGTATTGCAGCAAAAAACGCGCAGTTTATTTGTGCTGGAAGCAGAAACTCAAGGCGTTTTAGTAGAAACTTTTAAAGGCGCGCTGACTGTCAAAACTACTACCAGCGGTCAGCAACTTTGGGAAGAATTTCAAACCCGCTTCGGTCGCTTAGCAAAGCTAACTTTTCGCACTACACAAATTGGCATTCTAAACAATATATTTTCTGGTTTTGTTGGCTCTGCTGGCAGCATTACTCTGCTGTGGCTTGGTAGCGGTTTGGTGATTGACAAGGTATTGAGTATAGGTCAGTTGCTAGCGTTTATTAGCATGAATCAAAACGTTACTACTTGGGTGAATTCGCTAGTAGGATTTACTGATGAGATGACTCGCGTGCAGACAGCTACTCAACGGCTGTCGGAAGTTATAGATGCTGAACCGGAAACTAAAGACGATACTAATAAACCTTTTGTAACTATTCAGAACCACGACGGTGTTGTTTGCAAGAGTGTTAGTTTTCACTACCCCGGCAGACTTGACTTGCTGGAAAATTTTTCCGTTACGTTTCCCGGCGGTCAAGCAATTGCTTTAATCGGCCATTCCGGGTGCGGAAAAAGTACGCTGGCTAAAGTAATTGCTGGTCTGTACCCGCTGCAATCTGGTAATATTAGAATTGGCGGTTACAACTTGCAGGATTTGTCTCTCGACAGTCTCAGACACCAGGTAGTATTGGTTCCTCAAGAAGCGCATTTTTGGAGCCGTTCGATTCTAGAAAATTTTCGTTTGGGCAGTCCAGATATCAGCTTTGAACAGATTGTTAAAGTTTGCAAAATTGCGGGGGCGGATGAATTTATCAGCCAATTGCCGGATAAATATCAAACTGTTTTAGGGGAGTTTGGAGCAAATATTTCTGGCGGACAAAGACAAAGATTGGCGATCGCCCGCGCTATTCTCAACAACCCGCCTGTATTGATTTTAGACGAATCTACCGCAGGGCTTGACCCCGCAAGCGAAGCGGAAGTTTTAGAACAATTGTTGATGTATCGGCACGGGAAAACGACGATTTTTATCAGTCACAGGCCGCGAGTGATCGATCGCGCCGATTGGATTATCATGTTAGAGCGCGGTCGGTTGAAACTGCAAGGCTCGGCTGCAAAATTGCGATCGATTCCCGGAGATCATTTAGAATTTTTGCATCCTTGAGCGAGTTAATAAAACGACAGGTTGAAATCTGTCGCTACACAAACAACACCGGGATCATCTCACTTTTGCACCCCACTCTAACCCTCCCCGAACCCGCGGGGAGAAATTAAGAAATTCACAAATGATCCGAGGATTGCTATATCGTTGACTGTTGCATCGGAATTATCAAATCGAGTCAACAGTCAATAGTCAACAATCATTTCGCTCGTGCAACCGGAATTGATATGATTCATGACTAATAACTTCTCTAAGATTCTTGAGCTAAAGTACATCGATCGCACAATCCGAAAAACTCCAAAGTGTGATAATAAATTTTGAAAGAATGAGATTGTTGTAGTTGGCTTTCTAAGTGGTGGACGGGACATTCGTCGATCGTAATTGACGCGCCACATTCCAGACAAGTTAAGTGATGTTGGTCTTGGTGGGCGGCACCGTAGAGAGACTCGCCACTAGCAAGCGTTCTGACGTGAACGAACCCCTCTCGCTTTAAACCGTCGAGGGAACGGTAAACGGTTGCTAAGCCCATGCTTTGGTCGCTGTTACGCAGTTCTAAGTAGATATCTTGCGCTGAGAGCGATCGATTCAAGTGCTTGAGCAAATGTAAAATACGCTCCTGACTGCGGGTGCGGTTGGTTCTCATAATTTTTTGTGTAATCTGCTAGAGTCAAATCTGTCCCTATTTCTAGGCTATCTTACTTGGGCGAACCAAATGGCGATCGGCGCGCAGCTCGGTTGTAGAATACAATGGGGCTAACTTTCACATCACCTACCGCAACATTCCCGTGACTCAGAAATATCTTGCCCAAATCTATGTTACCCTCCGCCCTTCTGTTTTAGATCCCGCCGGCACTGCCGTACAGTCTGGTTTGCAACACATGGGATACGACAATGTTGAGCGCGTGCGTATTGGGAAATACGTTGAATTGACGCTGACTGCTGCTGCTGAGTCGGAGGCCCGCGAACAACTCGATCGCGTTTGCGACCAACTTTTGGCCAATCCAGTGATTGAAAATTATCGCTTTGATCTGACTGAAATTCCTGTTGCTGTGGAGACAGCGGCGGCATAAATGCGATCGCCCCTAGGGTCTTTTTAAACCCGGAGATCCCCCCTTAATAAGGGGGGACAAGAGTGTTCACAGTCTCTGTTAACAATACAAGAACTAGAACGACTCAAAGTCCCCCTTTTTAAGGGGGATTTAGGGGGATCGAGACTTCGATACAAGGAAGAAAAACATAAGATTTTAGTCTTATGTTGACACCTCTTCCTTCTTCCTGACATCCGTTACATCCGTTACATAATCCGTTGCCGAACTTCCTTCTTCCTTCTTCCTTCAGCTTATGAAATTTGGAGTTATTGTTTTTCCGGGTTCAAATTGCGATCGCGATGTGGTGTGGGTAACTCAAGGGTTACTCCACCAACCAACTCGCATGATTTGGCACGAAGATACCGATATTTCGGATATTGATATCATTGTAATTCCCGGTGGTTTCAGTTACGGAGATTATTTGCGGTGCGGCGCGATCGCCCGTTTTTCTCCGGCGATGCGGGCTACTGCGGAACACGCGAAAAAAGGCAAACTTGTACTGGGTATTTGCAACGGTTTTCAGGTGTTGACTGAAGCTGGTTTGCTGCCCGGTGCTCTGGTGCGGAATGCGGGGTTGAATTTTATTTGCGATCGCGCTTCTTTGAAAGTCGAGCGCGGTAATACTCGTTGGACTGCCGCTTATACTACGGGTGAAATCATCGATTTGCCGATCGCCCACGGGGAAGGCAATTATTATGCCGATGCCGATACTTTAGCCGAGTTAGAAGAACACGAGCAAGTGCTGTTTCGCTACTGCACAGAGGCGGGCAAAATTAGCGATGCTGGCAATCCGAACGGTTCGTTAAATAATATTGCCGGTATTTGCAATCGGGCTGGCAATGTATTAGGAATGATGCCGCATCCTGAGAGGGCTTCCGATCCGATGTTGGGCGAAACTGATGGGGTGAAATTGTTTCAAGGATTGCTGATGGCAACTGTGGCTGCTGTTTTGTAGTTGCAATATTTGAGTTATTGCATTTGCAATAACCGCCAGGGGTTAAAACCCCTGTCTCATAGCCCAAGTCCTCGCTATGAGGACTAAAAACCTTGTGATATCAACTAACTTTTCAGTCGGTTTCAAGCGACTTTCGCTATGAGGCGGGGGTTTCAACCCCCGACGGACTAAACGCAAGCGTGCAAAATATAATTACTACCAACTTTTGAAAAGAAGAATATTTATTTTATGCCACTACTTGACTTAGCTAATTTTAAAACTAGAGTTATTGGATGCAGTGCGGTGATGGCTATTGGACAAGTTATTTCAAATGCGATCGCAAATCCGGGAACTCAAGCAGCAGCAGCAGCGGGTATGATGGGCGGCCCGATCGCAGTTGGGGGAGTTTCGATTTTGGCGGCGATTGCTAGTGGTATAGCGGGGAATATCGCGGCTAATGACCTCGGAAATCGGATGACGGAACGGTTGAGCAAAAATCCGAGGATTCTCGACAATCACGATTTGATTAAGGCGGCGGGTGAGGCGATCGGCTATATTTTGAGAGAGGTTGCGAAGTCCGATCGCCTAATTGCGATCGCCGAAACCAAAAATTTGCATTATCCAGAAACAGCACTCAGTCAATTAGCCGAGAAAACTCCTGAATATTGGCTGGATATTAACACGAATACAGCCGATTTGTCAAGGGGTTTAAATATTTCCGAAGACCAGCTAACCAAGATTTTTTCTGCGGATGCCGAGGAGTTCGATCGAGTTACCGGATTGACAACGGCAGATTGGGCAACTTTCGTCAACGAATTCGCGGCCAGCGAGGGCAAATCCTTCGATGCGGAAATTGTGGAATTTGTGGCGGACAAGCTGTACGCAACTTTCCCCAAAGCGTACTGCGGAGTGCTGAAACAGGATGCGGCGAAGGGAGGAGAAAAGTTTGCGGCGATGCAGTTGAATCTGCACCAAATTGCTTTGGCAGAACTGAGAGATTTGGGGCTGCAAAATGGGGAAATTCTGCAAAAGTTGGAGGCCGTGGCAACTGGGCAGCAGATTTGTCAAGTGATGGTGAAATTGTCAGCGATAGAAATTGGCATCGACAATTTGGCGCAAGTTCGGGAATTGCTGCAAACATTTATCGATACTTCCGCGCCCCGATTGCCGATTTCTTTGAAGTCCGAGACGATTATTGAAGACCGGACTAAAGACTTTACCGGGCGCAAGTTTGTATTTGAAGAAATTGGTCGTTTCTTGCAAACCAATCGGAAAGGCTATTTTGTTTTAGAAGCAGAACCGGGTGTCGGGAAAAGTTCAATTCTGGCGCAGTGCGTGTTGATGATGAGACGCCGCTGCGTTACTCATTTTAACTCGCGATCCGACGGGATTGTTGATGCCAAAACTTTTCTGGAAAATGCCTGCCTTCAATTAATTGATGGCTTTAAACTCAGGGATAAGTATCCGCAACTGCCGGAAAATGCGACGGCAAACGGCAATTTTTTAGGGCGGCTGTTGGGGGAAGTCAGCGCTACATTGGGCGGGAAAAAGTTGATTTTTGTGGTAGATGCCCTCGATGAAGTCGATTTGAGTTTGCAAAGCAGCGGCAGCAACGTTCTTTATTTGCCGGACGTTTTGCCGGATAACGTTTACTTTATTGTTTCCAAGCGGCCGGAATCTTTGCTTTTGCCGACGACGAAGAATGATCGGGTGTTTGATTTGATGCAGTACGATGCAGCAAGTCTGGAAGATACGAAGGCTTATATTGCAAAACGCACCAGCAATAGCGCCTCCATTCAGAATTGGATTGCCAGTCATGCTTTGAGCCGGGAACAGTTTGTGGGGGCGGTGGCCCAAAAAAGCCAGAACAATTTTATGTATCTCCGCTACGTGCTGAATGATATCGAAAACGGCGAGTACAGGGATGTTTCTTTGGAAGATTTGCCTAGGGAGTTGACAGGATATTATCGGAAGCATTGGGCACAGATGATGGGCAGGGAAGACGATCCGCTGTTGGAGATGAAAGTTAAGATTATCTACGTGATCTCGAAAGCGCGCGAAGCTGTTTCTCGCGGCTGGATTGCTAAATCGGTAGGCGAGACAGATTTTAAAGTACAGCAGGTACTCAAGAAATGGGATTCATTTTTGCGGCAGCAGCAAGTCAGCGACGAAATTCGCTACAGCATTTATCACAACAGTTTTCGCGAGTTTCTGGCAAAAGATGAAACTGTGCAATCTGCGGGGGTTAATGTTGAAGAACTTAACCGTCAAGGTATGAATAACAGGATAGAAGGAGCACCGCTATGAGCGATTTGGGTGTGTGGTTGGCGGAGCAAAGTAAATCGGAGCGAGAATATTTGTTGAAGCATCAACCCAGGGATTTCATTGAAATTGGGGGAGATTTCAACCGTTATTATCGTTGGGTGACGGATTTTGGTTTTATTGAGGCGAAGTTAAAATTGTTGGGGGTGCAGCCGCTAATTGAGGATTACGATTTAGGGAGAAATGCAGATGTTTTGCTGTCGGAGGGGCAAACGCAAACGCTGAATTTGATTCAAGGGGCTATTCGCAAATCGGCGCACATTTTGGAAAAGGATAAAACTGAATTAGCAGGGCAATTATTGGGGAGGTTGCTAGATTTTGAAATGACTGATATTCAGGGGTTGCTGGAACAGGCAAATCAGTCGAAAGATAGTGTTTGGTTGCGGCCTTTGAAGGCTAATTTAGAGCGGCCCGGAGAAGGATGTCTGCGAACTCTCATCGGTCATACTGAGTCGGTAAAAGCAGTTGCGATCGCACCAGACGGCCTGACAGCGATTTCCGCTTCAGAGGATAAAACCCTGAAAATCTGGGACACCGAGACAGGTACGGAAGTTAGAACCCTCACGGGTCATACTGAGTCGGTAAATGCAGTGGCGATCGCACCAGACGGCAAAACCGCGATTTCCGCTTCATGGGATAAAACCCTGAAAATCTGGGACACCGAGACAGGCACCGAAGTTAGAACCCTCATCGGTCATACTAACCGGGTACAAGCAGTGGCGATCGCACCAGACGGCAAAACCGCGATTTCGTCTTCATACGATAAAACCCTGAAAATCTGGGACACCGAGACAGGTACGGAAGTTAGAACCCTCACCGGTCATACTGGCTGGGTAAATGCAGTGGCGATCGCACCAGACGGCAAGAGAGCGATTTCGGCTTCAGAGGATAACACCCTGAAAATCTGGGACACCGAGAGAGGTACGGAAGTTAGAACCCTCATCGGTCATACTAACCGGGTAACAGCAGTGGCGATCGCACCCGATGGTTTAACAGCGATTTCCGCTTCATGGGATAAAACCCTGAAAATCTGGGACACCAAGACAGGTAGGGAAGTTAGAACCCTCACCGGTCATAGTGACTGGATAGAAGCAGTGGCGATCTCACCAGACGGCCTGACAGCGATTTCCGCTTCACGGGGTAACACCCTGAAAATCTGGGACACCGAGAGAGGTACGGAAGTTAGAACCCTCACCGGTCATAGTGGCGGGGTAGAAGCAGTGACGATCGCACCCGATGGTTTAACAGCGATTTCCGCTTCATGGGATAAAACCCTGAAAATCTGGGACACCGAGACAGGTACGGAAGTTAGAACCCTCACCGGTCATACTAAATCGGTAGATGCAGTGGAGATCGCACCAGACGGTCTGACAGCGATTTCTGCTTCACGGGATAAAACCCTGAAAATCTGGGACACCGAGACAGGTACGGAAGTTAGAACCCTCACCGATTATACTAGGCGGGTAAATGCAGTGGCGATCGCACCAGACGGCAAAACCGCGATTTTCGCTTCAGGGGATAACACCCTGAAAATCTGGGACACCGAGACAGATACCGAAGTTAGAACCCTCACCGGTCATACTAGCTTGGTAACAGCAGTGGCGATCGCACCAGACGGCAAGAGAGCGATTTCCGCTTCATGGGATGAAACCCTGAAAATCTGGGACACCGAGACAGGTACCGAAGTTAGAACCCTCACCGGTCATACTAAATCGGTATATGCAGTGGCGATCGCAGCAGACGGCAAGAGAGCGATTTCCGGTTCATCAGATGAAACCCTGAAAATCTGGGACACCGAGACAGGTACCGAAGTTAGAACCCTCACCGGTCATACTAGCTGGGTAACAGCAGTGGCGATCGCACCAGACGGCAAAACCGCGATTTCCGCTTCACTGGATAACACCCTAAAAATCTGGGATTTGCTTAGTGGCAAAGAAATTGCTAGTTTCAACGGAGATTTTAGCTTCAATTGCTGTGCAATTTTGCCTGATGGAGTGACAGTTGTAGCGGGCGATGGATCTGGCCGGGTGCATTTCCTGCGATTGGAGGGAGTTAGCGGCGGGCGATAATCCAAGAAACCGGGTTTTTGTCCGAATCTGTGGGTTATAACGAGGTATTGTCGTAAAAACCCGGTTTTTGGGGTCCCCCGATCGGGTTTTTTCGTGATGGGCGATTCCCTACGGGATAGCTACGCTTCACGGGTTTTTGGGTTTATTGGGCGATCGAATTTGAGAGAAATGTGCGATCGAGTTTTTTGTTGATCGGGCGATCGGATTTTTGTGGATGGGCGATCGAATTTTTGTGGATGGGCGATCGAATTCGATTTGTTAGTCCGTTAGTTTGTCCGCGCGGGGAAGGCCAGTTTGTTCGTCCGCGAGTCCGCCAGGGGTTGAAACCTCTGTCTCATAGCGAAAGTCCTCTGAAAGAGGACTGAAGAGTTAGTTGATGTGTATCGGTTTCATGCGAATTTTCAGTCGGTTTCAACCGACTTTAGGTATGAGACGGGGGTTTCAACCCCCGGCGGGCTGTGTCACAAAGCAGACAAATTTTCAGTCGGTTTCAGAGCGATCGAATTTGAGAGAAATGTGCGATCGGGCAATAAGTTGTTAACCAATAAGTGATTAAGGGGAACCCGATTAGTGCGATCGTTACTTGTTTCTCGGATTCTATCAGGTTCAAAAAGATTGTGAGTAAAATAAACGCGGTTTGCGTCAGTTGTTTTTGTAAGTGAGTCTGGTAAAATGTTGGTAACATATTTTTTGGAATAGGCAATCGTGTAATAATTCTGCTGCCTATCTTTTTTTACCACAACACAGCTCAATCCTTACGCAGTATGGATTTGGGGCGGGTTGTCACCCCCCCAGCACACAAACAATCCTATTTTTTAATAGTCGCTTGCAAATAAAGCAGCGGGTCTTCAGCAACCCAACCCAAACCCGAATTGTACCGAACTTCAAAATGCAAATGAGATGGCGGAATGTCCCGTTTTCCCGTCGTCCCGACAGTTCCCAAAACTTCTCCAGACTGCACTTTTTGACCGACTTTTACCGCAATATCTTTCAAATGAGCGTAGCGCGTTTGCTTCCCCGCTTCATGGTTCACCACCACTAAATTCCCGTAATCCCCCTGCGGCCCGGCAAAGGCGACAGTCCCCTCGCCCGCGGCCAAAACCTGCGTACCCTCCGAAGCCAAAAAATCTACGCCGCTGTGGAAAAAAAATTCGCGCCGCGCCTGATCCAATTGCCGCCCGTAACGCAAAGCTTCCACTGCAGGGGCGGGCAGCGGAAATCCTTGCACCGATGGCGTTGCATCGGGATTGATAGAAGGCCCGATCGACCTATTCACCGCAGGCACAAACACCGTTTTCCCCAAAGGCCTGCACCCATTCGCCTCAAATAGCAAATCTGCGCGCACTTTGTAAGCTTCTGCCAGTTTTTGCCAATTCCAGCCCGCAGGCACTTCTACCTCGATGCCACTGTACGGAGGAATGACGATCGTACTTCCAGCAGAGACTCCACCGCCCCGCAACATCGGATTGATCCCGATCAGCGCCGCAGGAATCACATTGTACTGCCGCGCGATGCTTTCTATGGTTTCGCCCTGGGCAACAGTATGGCCGCGCAACCGAGACATAGCCGGACTCGGGCAATCGCGGGCCGGGTCGGGGTTTTCTACAGGTGTACCTGAAGGAAGATTTGTAGGTGGGATTTCGGTATTTGCCGCCGTTTTCCCAACGGGTGCGATCGACCAAATTAGTGCAAAAATCAGCGGAAATAAGCGTTTCAAAGTCATTATGTACATCAAAAAGTATTCATTTCGGACAGTTGACAATTTTAAAATCCTGTGAAACTGCATATTTACAAGCTCTAGCCACCCCCCAGACTGTAAATCCCAGGCTAAGCCAAGTTAGGATGAGAATTATTAGTTTGATTCGCTCTTGGCAAATCCGGCAAAATTGCCTGTGATGCCGATGGGCGCCAGCCTGTTAACAGCTATGTTCTTGAGGAAGCGGTACGCCCCGCCCCGCTTCCTTCCCGTCGCCAAGACAAAAATGCTTGATTGGGAACGTGTCTGCGGGGATGAGGTATCTAGCGGGAGTTATTAAATGAGTTTATCTTTTAAGCAAACGACCCTTTATGTGACTTTGCTGTCAATCGGCGGAGGTATGGGATGGTTGGGAAATCGCTATCTGCAAGGCTCAAACAATCTGGAAACCGGATTGGTTTTGCCAGTAGTTCGCCAGCAAATCCCCCCCTATGCGTCTCCTCCTGTTCTGGAAAATCGGGCGGTCGATCGCAGCAATCCCAATTTTATTGCTGAAGCAGCGGAAAAAGTCGGCCCGGCTGTAGTGCGGATTGACGCATCCAGCAAGGTAGCGAATCAAGTGCCGGAAGCTTTCAAAAATCCTTTGTTTCGCCGGTTTTTTGGGGAGAATTTGCCGCAGCCGGAAGAACGAGTCAAGAGAGGTACGGGTTCCGGGTTTATTCTCACTTCTGACGGCCGCATCGTTACTAATGCTCACGTTGTCTCCGGGACGGATACTGTCAAGGTGACTCTCAAAGACGGCCGCGAGTTTGAGGGTAAGGTGCAGGGAGTCGATCCGCTGACGGATGTTGCTGTAGTTAAGATTAATGCTAAGGAACTGCCGCAGGTGGCTTTGGGCAGCTCAGACAATATTGTACCGGGACAGTGGGCGATCGCGATCGGCAATCCTTTAGGTCTCGACAATACCGTGACTGTGGGCATTATCAGCGCTACGGGTCGATCGAGTTCTCAAGTCGGCATCCCCGACAAGCGAGTCCGCTTCATTCAAACCGACGCCGCCATCAACCCCGGCAATTCTGGCGGCCCTCTGCTCAACGACCAAGGCGAAGTAATTGGCATCAATACCGCCATTCGCGCCGACGCTCAGGGCTTGGGGTTTGCAATTCCGATCGAAACCGCCAAACGAGTTTCCGATCAGCTATTCGCCAAAGGTAAAGCCGAACATCCCTATCTCGGCATTCAAATGGTCAGCTTGACTGCCGCCACCAAGGCAGAACTCAACAAACAGCTCGATAATAATAAAATTACCCTCGATCAAGGCGTAGCCGTGACGCGAGTCGTGGAAAATTCCCCCGCTCAAAAAGCCGACTTGCGCCCCGGAGATGTCATTCAAAAAGTTGACGGAATTGCGGTTAACACTCCTGGGGATGTGCAAGAACGGGTGGAAAACACCGTTGTGGGCAAAGAAATCGAGCTGGAAATTAACCGTGTGGGTCAAGTTCAGAATATAAAAGTACGTCCGGCTGCTTTTCCCCTATCGGGTAGCTCCGCCGGTGGGTAATACCATTTGAGATTTTCGATTACAGAATTGGGAATGACTTACGGGATAAGGATTTGGACCTTACCTAGAGTTGCTTTCTTTTGGGAAACTGCTATTAGTTGCAAACGGTAGAGGATGAAAGATAAATCTGATGCTTTGCTTTATAGTCCTGGACGCAGCAACCGGGTTTTTTCACCAAAATCCTTGGTGTAGGGCGAGGGATACCCGGTTAACAGCCCGGTTTCTTAATTCCCTGTGCCTCCATGATTCAGGATTATGGATTTTTCTGAACAACTTTCATCTTTCTGGGTTCCCCAACCCGTTGATCTTTTTACTTGTCTTTGGGCAAGTTTGGTTGAATCGAGCTGGTGCTTGCTAAATTTTCTTCTAGGTGCATCCTCTGCTCCATTTGCCTCAAAAAATAGCCTGTCATCATCGCTGAAGCTAGCAAACCTGCTAAGTTTTCGCGGTCAGTCGTAATTTCGACGTTAAAATTTTCTGAAGGCAAAACGCCGACAAGTCCTTGAACGTTATGAGAGATAATTTCTCTGATGTCGGGGCTGACGGACTTGGCGACGCGGGCTAGAACCTCCGGGGATTGGTGTTGGAGGTACTTCAGCAGTGGATTGACTGCGGTTTGTTGAGCATTGGATGTGTCAAAGTCAGGGTGAAAAACCATTTGGCGATTCTTAATTTCTGGCTGGTTACATTCTACTTCAAACTACTCGTCATTGCTTGGGTACAAATTGGCCTGAAAGTCAATTTGCAATTGTTTTGGCAGTTGGTCTACTTGAAAGTACCGATGAAATTTCTCGGTAACTTGTAACCAATACGACCGTCCCTCAGCCGACCGCCGTTTGCGGACGAAACCCATTTCTACAAGTTCCTGCACTTGTTGGTAAGCTCCTGAACCTCGCAAGTTAACTAAATCTGGCTGAGCGATGCCGCCTTTGAGGGCGATCGCAGCCAGCGTCCGCAGAGCTCCCACACCTAATTCTGGAGGTATTAAAGTTTGCATTAAACTGGCAAACTCTTCTCTGAGTTGCAGGCTGTATCCTGTGGGGGTTTCGACGACTTCTAATGCACTGTCGCGGTGGGACGAGTCAGACATGAGTTCGATGATGGCGTCTTCGGCTTCGGCTCGATCGCACTTGGCAATCTCGGCAATTTCTGCGATCGACACTGGTTGACCTTTTAAGTAAAGTATGGCTTCTATTGTTGTGGCTAAGCGAGTCATTTGGGAATTAGTAACGAGGAATTGGGACATTGAAAGAAGAAGCAAGAAGCAAGAAATAAGAAGGACTCAGAAAAACAACAGTGCTCCGTATTTCCGTAACTTCCGTGTCGTGAATAATGAGAGTTAGTAATAAAGATTCCCCTTACACAAATTATTAATAGTGTAGATTAGGTTGAGGAAGAAAACCAGGGTAAGCTCATCTAATTTGGTATAAATTGTACTTGACAAAACCAACAAAACATACAGGGTAGCCCGCTCGTCAGTAACGGTTCTATAATGCCTCAAAAGCTAAGTCATCAAGGTAAGGAAAAGTTTATGGTTATGAGTAAAGGATTCGCTCCCTCCAACCCAGCGGAAAAATCCGAAGAACTCAACAAGCCAAAGCCCATCTCTATCGAAGATTTACAAACTGGCTTTTCAAATTATTTTGATGACGTACCAGACCTGCATAGTGGAGCGAACCAAACAACATTTACTCAAAGATATTCTCGTCATTGCCCTTTTAGCGGTTATAGCCGGAGCGGATGGGTGGGAAGACATGGAAAATTATGGAATCAGTAAGCTTACCTGGTTACAAAAGTTTTTAAAATTACCCAATGGCATCCCGAGTGATGATACATTCCGTCGGGTCTTTGAAAAGTTAGACCCCAAAATGTTAGAGCAAAAATTGCGAACATGGCTCAACCAATTAATCGGTTCAATTAGCCAAGAAGTGATCCCGATTGATGGAAAAAGTCTGAGAGGATCTTAGGACCGACAAAAAGGGGTAAAAAACTTACATTTAGTGACGGCGTGGGCGAGTGAACATCGGTTAGTCTTGGGACAAGTCAAAGTTGAAGAGCATTCAAATGAAATCACAGCGATCCCGGCATTATTGGAATTAATTGACATCACCGGAGCCATTATTACGATTGATGCGATGGGGACACAAACCGAGATTGTTCGGTTGATTCGTCAGAAAAAAGCCGATTATGTAGTCACTTTAAAAAGTAATCATCCAACTCTTTACAATCAAGTTAAAACCTGGTTTGAGATGGCGAAAGCTCAAGAGTTTGAGGGAATTGAAGTTAGTCAGGATTCTCGAACGGAAAAGGGACATCATCGCGTCGAAATTAGAAAAGTTTGGGCGGTGTCTGTGGCGGCATTAGGAGGGCTTTATAAACAAGAACAATGGACAGATATTCAGACGATTGTTTTTGTAGAACGAGTCCGTCATCTGGGGAACAAAACGACTCAAGAGGTACAGTTTTACCTAAGTTCTTTACCAGTGGATGCTCAGCTTAATGGTCGTGTAATTCGTCAACATTGGGGTATTGAAAACCAAGTTCATTGAACTTTAGATGTCACTTTTAATGAAGACCAATGCCGCATTCGGTCGTTAAACAGCCCTCAGAACTTGGCTCTTCTAAGACGAATGGCACTTAATGCCATCAATCAAGAAACGACTCTCCGACGTAGTGTGCGACAAAAAAAGAAACGAGCGGCAATGAATGATGACTATATGATGCAGATTCTCAAATGCTTGTGTCAAGCCTGATTAAGATGCTCTTACCCTGGCTTTGACCTGGAGGTGCAGCAGCGGTAATTCCACACAGTCCTGCTTGATAGCAGTTGTAGAGAAATAGTTGTTGAGCAATGGTTCGATACGCTGAGTTTACAATCAGTTTTTCACCCCGATCGCTAATAGCACGAGCGAGAGCTTTTTGTGCAGGAAACTGAAGAAAAGGATGAACACCTTCACCCATATCTACGTTGATATCCGCGAAACTTACAAGGCAATTTGGCTCTATTTTGTTCATCTCTTCGATGAGCTGCTTGTCGAGCAGGCGAACTACAGCCGTCGAACAACCTGGAGCGTCCAGAAGTGTCACTGTACCGCGAGCGCCTACTTCTTCCAATGCTCGCCGTTGAGCTGGGTCATTATCTATTTGATTGATGCGATCGCACGGTTCAATGTATGTAGGCGTGGTTACTAAAAGACTATCTTGGTTCATGTTCATGCACCCTTAAAAATTAATAAATTTGCTTTCTTGTCTCAACTCCAAGGGCAAAGCGATCGCCCTCAAATGCACCAACTTCTATGCAAGGCTATTTGCCACTGGCAGTCCCTCGCTGTCTGGCGTATCCTTTTCATCACCTAACTTTTCTTTCCAAACTCCACAGATTGTCTCTGAAGTAGCCGAAGCAATTGTAGAAGTGGCTGAACAAAGTGTTTTGATTATCAACGTAGCAGCAATTATAGCGACGGACAAAGCTATATTGAATTGACTCGCTAAAATCGGCGCTAAAAGTGCGACTCCTTTATCAGAATTTTCTTTAAAGCTTGCCAGAAGTTTAGCTTTTAGTTCTTGATCGTCAAACAGTTCCCCACACATTAAGTTATGAGTTTTGACGTTTAGCTGCTTGAAATAGCGATCGCCAAAGTTGACATCAGCACGATCGGGACTTCCACCTCTCGGAGTCGCACTTAGAGCCTCATCAAGACTTTCTAAAGAAGCAGATCGCGCTGTTGGATCTCTCGCTATTTCTTGAACTCTGATTCCAAGCTGCGCCTTGAGACTATCTTCATCAAGCTCTAACAGCTTTTGATATAATTCATCACTCTGTGTCATAAAGCTTAATTTTAGTTGTTGAATTTCAACTAAATTTTGGGGCTGGTCGTGGTTTGATTCTAAGAGAGCAATCCCCAAAAACTTCCTAGCTTTTAGTTCAGTCTTAAATTAGGCAAAAGGTCAGCTCCCAACTGGCCGTAAGTACAGGACATAACCTGTACTTTTGGGTAGGTGTCGTGCCAAACCAAAGGCGGGCAAGGCTTTTCGGAGGGCGATCGATTCCGCGATTTTAGATTTTAGATTTTAGAATTGCTCCCACGGGCAGCAGCGATCGCACGTGATGAGTACGCTACGCTTTTTTCAAGGGTTCACAGCCTGTACCGGGGGGCTGTGACCAAATTGCTTTCGGTCAGCATAAAAAATAAAATACAGATCAACCCGGTTGCTTTCGTCTACTCCAAAAAGCCGATCAAAAATGGTGCAAAATATCAATTCTAATAAATTTTCACTATTTAGATAGATGTCGTATTTTTGTTTTTTTATCTAGCATGATTGTATCGAGTTATTAATAGAATTGCCGTGATTTTTCCCAACCCTACTCCATTTCCCGGCCCGCAGATTCCCAGTACCGAACCGGGGCTGCCGACTATACCCGCATCGCCACCAGTGCCGGGCCCCGTTCCCGAACCGATTCCCGGTCCAGTACCGGAGCCGGTACCTGCACCAATTCCGCAGCCAATTCCCGAACCGGTGCCGGAAACAGTACCCTCTCCGATTCCTCAAACAGTGCCGGGGCCAATTCCTCAGACAATTCCTGAACCTGTTTAAATTATGTTTTAGTCGATCGCGAAATTTAAGATTGTTTGTAAGGTCGATCGCAAAAACCGGGTTTCTCCAAAGTCCCCCATCTTTTTGTTGAATATCAGACTTTAAAAAACTCGGTTTTTGGCTAAATTATCAATTAATTGAAGTTAAGCGCAGTCTCTTTACAAAGGTCAACAGCCTCCAAATCAGTGGATTTGCCGTCAGAGTATTCGGCCCTGACATCGAAAATACACCCCGCATCCGAGCCGCCGTAGTCAGCTTGATTCCACTCAAAATCTGCCTTCTTCCGATCGGCAATCGGGGCCTCTAGCTCGTTTTCTCCCCAAGTATCCTTATCGGGAGGAGACATATAAACGGCTGTCATCGTCTTGCCGCTGTTGTTAATCACCGAAATTTTGACCACCTCAGCGAAAACGCTAGCTGTTGTCAGCGCTAACAGGGGCAGCGACAGCCCCGCAGCTATCGTTACTTTGCTTAACCACTTGTTAACCATTGAGCCATCTACCTCAAGTTAGATATTTATTCAAGCTTAGCTTTAGAAGTTAGAAGGCACAAGTCAGATATATTGCTATTGCTTATGATATTTTGAAACAGTGATATGTTTCTAAATAGCTATGCTTACTGCCGGAATTGTCGGACTGCCTAATGTTGGCAAATCTACTTTGTTTAATGCTCTGGTTGCTAATGCCAAGGCGACTGCTGCTAATTTTCCTTTCTGTACCATCGAGCCAAATACGGGTATCGTGGCAGTGCCAGACGAACGGTTGAAGGTGCTGAGCAATATTTCCAATTCCGCCCAAACTGTGCCGACGCGGATGGAGTTTGTGGATATTGCGGGTTTGGTGAAGGGGGCGAGTCAGGGGGAAGGACTGGGAAATCAGTTTTTGTCTCACATTCGGGCTGTAGATGCGATCGTCCACGTTGTCCGCTGTTTTGAAAATGACGATATCATTCACGTTGCGGGTTCTGTCGATCCGATCCGAGATATTGACATTATCAATCTCGAATTAATTCTAGCAGACTTAGCTCAAATTGAACGCCGGCTCGATCGCACTCGCAAGCTCGCCCGCAACAACAAGGAAGCTCAGGCAGAAGTGGATGTGCTCGAAAAATTAGTCGTGGTTTTGAATGCGGGGAAACCGGCGCGGCAGTACAATTTCACAGATGAAGAAGCTGAATTAGTTAAAGGTTTGGAATTACTGACCAACAAACCAATTATCTATGCTGCTAACGTGTCTGAGGACGATTTAGCAACAGGAAATAGCTATGTCGAACAAGTGCGGGAAGTAGCAGCTAAAGAAAATGCTAAGGTTGTCATAGTTTCGGCGCAAGTTGAGTCAGAATTGGTGGAGTTATCCGAGGAAGAACGAACGGATTTCCTAGAATCTCTCGGAGTAAAAGAAGGGGGCTTGAAATCTCTGATTCGAGCTACTTACGAATTATTGGGTTTGCGGACTTATTTTACTAGCGGGCCGAAAGAAACTCGCGCTTGGACGATTATCGCGGGAATGTTAGCACCGCAAGCTGCGGGGGTTATTCACTCTGATTTTGAACGGGGTTTCATCCGGGCCGAAACTGTGAGTTATGAAGATTTGGTTGCTACGGGCGCGATGAATGCCGCTAAGGAAAAAGGGTTAGTTCGCAGTGAAGGAAAAGAGTATATTGTACAAGAGGGGGATGTGCTGTTGTTCCGATTTAATGTTTAGCTTTTTTAAGGAGATGAACACATGGATATCATTTCGCTGGCAATTGCTTGGCTGGTAACTTCGGTGAGCTTTTTTATCATTTCCAAGTTGCCCATTGGGGTGGACATTGACACTTTTGGAAAAGCGATGATTTCGGCGGCGGTTTTTGGATTGCTGAATGCTTTAGTGCGGCCGCTTTTTGTGGTTTTGGGTTTTCCATTGGTGTTGGTAACTTTTGGTTTGTGGATAATTGTTATCAACGCGATTATCTTTGGATTAGCGGCTTGGCTAGTCGAAGGATTTCGCTTGCGGTGGGGAATTTGGAGTGCTTTGCTGGGTGCTATAGCCCTCGGTTTTATTAACTCTTTGCTCTATGAGCTGTTGCGGACTCTGCCTAGTGTAAGGTAGCTCCGGGTAATGCGGGGGGCGGAAGGAAGGGGCGGGTTTATTCATCCTGTTAGTTATCGCAAATATTTCAGGTGAAACACGCCCCTAGGGCAAATATTTTAGATTTAATTCCCCCATCTCAGGTATTTGTTTTTTGGTATTGGTTGAGTTATTAGCTTTCGCAGTAGTCAATAAATTGTTCGGGAACTAGGCGCAATTCGCCCGATCGAAAGCGCTCGATTGGCATCCAAAGTGCGGTAAATACCCAATCTCCGTCTGCAAAAGCTAGACTCTCCAATTGATAAAATTTGGGATCGACAAATTCGCACTGATAGAGTTGTATTAGTTCGTGTCCGGCCTGACCATTAAAAATAAAAAAATTTTCCAAACAAGCCAAATATTTGATATTTGTTAAATGGGCTTTAATTTCTTCTTGAAACTCTCTTTGCAAAGCGTCGATGCTGGGTTCTCCGAATTCTATGCCACCGCCCAGAGCTCGGTAAAATGTGTCTTGTTTGACCGGATCTTCGCATTCAGACACGAAAATGCGATCGCCCGATCGAATTAATCCTAAAACAATTACGCGAATTGTACCTTTTTGCATAAATTAGTTATCAGTCATCAGTCCTGACGCATCAAAACCAAAACAAAAGAAACCGGGTTCCGACTTCGCCCAACCAGCAGGTTTTTTGCCGTTGATGCGGGCTGTAACGAAGTATGATGCAAAAAACCCGGTTCATTACTACCCGTGCGTAAGTTTTATATTACTCAGCAATCATCACTCATTATCCGTTTATCCGTGTAATGTCTGTCGTGTCAAGGGTTAATTATCAGCAGCAAAAGCCTCTCGACGGCGAGTGTTGTCAACGGGCCAGTCTGTATTTTCCCCGCCGATAATGAGTTTTTCAATGGTTACGAATTCTTTGCTGAGTTGCTGGAAAACATTAATCAAAACATCAAGGCCAATTGCATCGCTAGTGCCCAAATCAAACCAGCAGCGAGCCCAAGAACCTTGATACTCCATTTCTCCCATATTGTGCATCAAAGCCATCATGCTTTGGTCGGCTAGATTAACATCGTAATTCATCTGACTGATATCTAAGCCTTCATCTTGAACTTGCAAATTTTCCGCATTAAATCCTCCCAGTTTTCCCAAGAAAAACCAAGAGTCAAACACTTCTTCAACATACTGTTTTTCACCGTTTGAAGGCACGTTGCTGAACTTCAGCCAAATCCAGAGGTCAAAGGGGTTAAACTCGCGAAACTCTACTTGCATCAATTTTATCAAAGAAAGGGAATGGAATTGCAGGAATGGGATTGCAGGACAGAGGAAAAGCGGGAGAGAGGAAAAGCGGGAGAATTTTTCTCCTGACTCCTCACTTCTGACTTTCCCTCTGACTCTTTTTATAGTGGTGGTAAGGCCGCGGGCCCCCAGACTCCATCTGCATCTCTAATTTTATCGCGCATCGGGTCGCAGGCACGAGATTTGCTGTCGAGACGGTTACGGGTTCTGCACTGCTGAAAGAAGATTTCTGCTACTAAACTGCGCGGCAGTTGGTCGGGTTTTGCTAAGGCTGCGTCGAAGTTTTTTCGGGCTTCCTCAAGTAAGGTTTTGTTACCGTCTTTTCCCTGGGATTGGGAAAACAAAATTTGTGCTTTTAGATAGAGAACTTCGGGATTGTTTGGCGTTTCTGCTAGGGATTTGTTGGCAAATTCTAAAGCCCGATCGTACTTTTTCAAGTCTCGATAGCCGACGGCCATGCCGCGATAAGCTAAGTAGCGAGGAGAGGCTTTTTGTTCTAGTCTTTGAATGGCTTCGTTGGGGTTGGAAAAGGGCAGGTTGGTGGCTAGAATTAAGTCCATGTAGCCTTTGAGCAGGTTGAGTTCTGGATCGTTGGGCGCTATTTTATCGGCGGCATCTAGGTATTGAAATACTACTCGCAATTTACTCAAAGCTTGGGGTGCACCTTTGGCTGTTCCTTCTTTGGCTATAATGTTCGCCCCTTCTAGAAAGTGACCTGTTGCTGTGTAAATATTGCCGCGCAATGGATTAGTTTTAGTCAATTTTTCGCCGACTTCGCGGGTTTTTTGCGCGTAGGAATTCATCGAGTTTAAGTCCTGCTCGATGTATGATAGGGAGGCTGCCATCGCATAGGCTAGCGGCTCGTTTGGTTCGGCTGATAGTGCTTGTTGAATTTGAGTTTTTGCTTGTTTGTAGTTTCCTTGCTGAAACATGGTTTTGAAAGCGGTTTCGGTGTTGGGCCCGATCGCCTGCGGGTTGCTGCTGCGAAAGGGATCGCCTGCTACTGCCGAGTTAATGCAGATGCTGAGGGCGATCGCTCCTGCACTGGCGATCGCCCGCACTGTCTGTTTAGAACTTAACATTTGCTTGCCAAGCGATGCTAAAGGGGTTTTCGTCATCGTCAATTCTCTCAATGGAATATACTGTAAACTAGAAACAAGAAAGTTAAATTTTTAGACTTTCGGGCCGCCACCAAAAAAAGAGTGAAATTTGCTTGATTTTTTGTGGTTGTTGAGGTATATTTTAATAATCGTAGTGTGGATTGTAATATATTAAAGGACAGATTCCCATTATTAAAATATACCATGAAAAAACAGAAAAATTAAACGTCAATCGTGAAAAAACAGGAAATCTTTGTAAAGATTTATGTAAAATAATAGTGTGCGATCGGCCCAAGCTAGAAACAAATCGCTGAGGCTGGATAATTAATCCGTGTATCCTTGTCAAAATTCGTGTCAAAATTCGTGTAGTGCCTTCCTTCTCCCCAATCACCAATTGCGTTAATGCTTTATCTAAAAAACTTAGTATATCATCCTACCGCCTGTCCGAATGCTATTCTGAAAAATATTAACTTAGAACTTCCCTCGCAGCAAATGGGGCTGATTGTGGGTCGCAGCGGTTCAGGCAAAAGTACGCTCTTAGAAATATTAGCAGGTTTAGCCGAAAAAACTAGCGGCGACATCCGTTGGCGGGAACAAGAATTAACACCGGAACACTTGCAACAGTTAGGAGGGTTAGTATTCCAGTTTCCTGAAAGGCATTTTTGCGGCGGCACAATTTTAGAAGAATTACGGTTGGGTCATCCTGAATTGGGACAAGAACAAATTAACTCAGCAATGGCAGAAGTGGGGCTAGGACATTTGCCACTGCGCGCTTCTCCCCACGCTTTGAGCGGCGGACAACAGCGGAGGGTAGCCCTGGCGGTGCAGCTAATTCGGCAGCCGCATTTGCTACTCTTGGACGAACCGACGGCGGGTTTGGATTGGTCGATGCGGCGGCAGTTAGTCAGCTTGTTGAGTAAGTTGAAAAGTCACTGGACTTTGTTGATTGTAACTCACGATGCTAGCGATTTGTTGAGCGTTGCCGACCGATTTTGGACTTTAGACCACGGGGATTTGCAGGAGGTCGATCGGGCTAAGTTAGAAGCTAAGGAAACGAGTTGCGTTTGATTTTTCTGGCGTTGCAAAAGGTTTCCCTGCGAATAGAATTCGCGTCTGTACAAACGAAGTCCGCCTACGCGGACAGCAAGAAACAAGTGAGAATCAAACTAGATGATAAATGAGATTAAAATGCCTGTGTTGCCCCAGATGAACGAGTTGTGGCAAAAAACACTGAATTGGCAGCCGGATGAGTCGCAGCAACAACAATTTCAGCGACTTTATGAGTTAATTGTCGAGGGAAATCGCTCCTTGAATTTAACTCGAATTACTGAGCCGATGGAGTTTTGGGAAAAACATTTGTGGGATTCTCTGCGGGGAATTGCCAGACTGCTGCCACCTAATCAAAATTCGGCGGAAAATCCCGAATTGGCTGCCGAGTCCGTGCAGAAAGCGATCGACATTGGGACTGGTGGAGGTTTTCCGGGGTTGCCGATCGCGATCGCCCTGCCGCATTTATCAGTTACGCTGCTCGATTCTACGCGCAAAAAAATTGCTTTTTTGGAAACAGTCGTGCCGTCTTTAGGGATAGAAAATGCGGCGACTTTGTTGGGTAGATCTGATGAAATTGCCCGACAGCCGCATCACAAACAAGCTTACGATCTAGCACTTCTTAGAGCAGTTGGAGCAGCTTCTATTTGTGCTAAATACGCGCTGCCATTCCTTAAAAATGGCGGTTTGGCTGTACTTTACCGAGGGAATTGGACGGTGGAGGAAGAAACCGAGTTGCAAAGGGCGATCGAGCATTTGGGCGGTAAAGTTGAGTCAGTAGAAGCATTCACAACGCCGACGACTCAGGGGGCGCGGCACTGCGTTTACTTGCGGAAAGTTGTACAGCAGTTCGAGCGTCCCGTGCGCTAGCTACAGCCGTTTTTCAATACTAACTATGCTTGCCAATAAGATTGCACTTGTCACAGGTAGCTCGAAAGGAATTGGTGCTGGCATCGCCCTTGAATTAGCCAAATCGGGTGCAGATATTTGTGTCAACTATTGCGATTCTCCAACATCTGCACTCGAAGTAATCAACCAGATTCACTCACTCGGCCGTCGCGCTATCGCGATTCAAGCAGATGTCTCACAGCGCGACCAAGTGGAAAGGATGGTCGATACGTGCGAGCAAGAACTCGGTCAAATCGATATTCTAGTAACAAATGCGATCGCTAGCGTCCGAAACACCTTGCTAGAAACTAAATTTGAGGATTTGCAGCGGACACTAGAAATAGGGGTGTACGGTGTGTTTCACGTATGTCAAATAGTCGCCCGCCGTATGGTGGAAAGGAAGGCCAAAGGCTCGATTATCCATATCTCATCCCCGCACGCCCATTTTCCCTATAAGGGTGCGATTGACTACAACACCACCAAAGCAGCCTGTCATCACCTCGTTCTTTCTATTGCGAATGAACTGATGTGGCACAAAATTCGGGTCAACATCCTAGAGCCTGGGTGGACTGATACTCCGGGCGAGCGACGCTGGTACAGCGATGAATTGCTTGAGTCGTTCAGCAACCAAATGCCTCTCGGTCGGATGGGCTTCCCGGAAGACTTAGGCAAAGCAGCAGTTTTCCTGGCATCTGATGCAGCTAGCTACATCGCGGGTAGCGTGTTAAAGGTAGATGGTGGGTTGTACATTGAGGGCAGCCCGAGTTTGACAGGAGAATCAGAAAATAAGTAGGTAGGTGGCATTAAACTTAACCATCTAACAGTATGTAAACATTGCTCAGTCAGCCACGCTTAATGCTCAGGATATTTTACAATCGTTGACTTACTTAATTGCGTTTTACAGCGCCTACCTACTTAAAACAGAGTTGGTTGTTGAGCTGTTTGCGCTCGATCGCAACAACAAGCTTTTTTGAACTAAGCGCTAGCCTTTTCGTAGCGCTTGTTAATTTCCGCCCAATTAACAACATTCCACCAAGCTTTTAAGTAGTCGGCGCGCAAATTTTGGTATTTGAGATAATAAGCGTGTTCCCAAACATCGTTACCCATAATTGGATAGTTGCCATCTATCAAAGGCGTGTCTTGATTTGCCGTAGTTGTAATCTCAAGTTTGCCAGCTTTATTGCGGACTAGCCAAACCCAACCGCTGCCAAAACGCTTGGCGCCGGCATCGTTAAATTTTGTTTTA
This sequence comes from Microcoleus sp. Pol12B3, assembly GCF_036701355.1. Lineage (NCBI taxonomy): Bacteria > Bacillati > Cyanobacteriota > Cyanophyceae > Oscillatoriales > Microcoleaceae > Microcoleus > Microcoleus sp. Pol12B3. Next base: position 18,767 of record NZ_JAUBQS010000002.1, on the reverse strand, counting down.
AAATCGTCAACACTGCCGAAAGTTTGCTTAATTGCTGTTGCAATTGCCCCTGTGGGTTCGCCGCCGCCGTTGGGACCCATGATTTCCCAAAACATACTGTGATTTAGGTGTCCGCCACCATTGTTACGCACGGTTGTGCGAATATCTTCCGGCACTTTGCTCAAATCTCGCAGCATATTTTCAGCACTCATATTTTTGAGTTGCGGGTATTTGCTGACAGCATCGTTGAGGTTTTTAACGTAGGCGGCGTGGTGTTTGTCGTGGTGAAATTGCATTGTCCGCGCATCGATGTGCGGTTCTAAAGCATTGTATTCGTAGGGCAGAGGTGGCAGCGTAAAAGGCCCGGGGGTTTGGGCTATTTTTGGGCTTTCTGCAACTGGACTTGCTTGCGATACATTATTTCCTGACGCTTGGCAAGCACCTGCGGTAATAGCTCCGACGGTGGCTGTCACTAAATACAAGAAATCTCGGCGTTTAAGAGTCATAAAAAGTACCTGAGTGAATTATTAACTGTTTTATATCAGATTAAAGCAAAATGGGAGTGAGTTGAGAAAAAAAGTTGTATCGCCCGAATGGATGAGACGGATGGGCGATGGTTGTGAGAGTTTCTCAAGTATAGGCTAATTGTGTGCGCGTAACTAACTCACGTGCTCCGGTTCACCAACCCGGTTTCTGTCTCGAAACCGGGTTTTTTTGAGATTATTCTTGGGACAAGCGCTGGATGGCTTGACCTCCAAAAAGCCGATCGGCTGCTTGAAGAATACCGGGAATTTTAGCAGCGTGGGGACTGTGGGCGAGAGGGCGGCGCAAGTCTAATTCATCGAGGCGATCGGCTTTTTTGCCGGGGAACCAGTGGCCCCCATTACCTAAAAGGTTGTAGCGCATCTTGCAATAGTCGATCGTATCGTAAGCCTGCGCCAAATTCCACAGCCACAGAATCACATAAATATTAATGCCTCCGGGAGTATTTTCGATAGTTGGTAAACCTACGTGCCAAGTTTTAAACCAATCTTCTCCTAATTTATCAATTGCTGCTTTTTCTAATTTTTCTAATATCGGAGGCAAAATTTCATCGGCTCTATCTAACAATTCTACAGCTTTCAGATGTTCGTTAAAATCTTCAGGTTTGGCTGCGCCCAAACTCAAAGTGTGTACTTGCGGATGCGACAAACAAAACAAATCGTTAAACACCATCGGACTCAACGGATAGCACAAATCTACCAATTTTTGCGGCGGGCTGTAAAGTTGACCGCCTTTATCGGAAGGACTGATAATAAAAACGCCCATATCGTGACGTTTAGCAGCTTCAATAGCCGGCCAATTAATTTGATTGATGTAGTACCAGTGCAAGTTAAGATAATCAAATTGATTAGTTTCTATTGTTTTGACAATCACATCCGTCGGGCCGTGGGTTGAAAAACCAATAAACCGAACCTTGCCTTCTGTTTGCAACTTTTTCGCCACATCCATGCAGCCGCCCGGACGCATAGACTCCTCTAGCAATTCCCAGGTATTAATGCCGTGTAGCGACAGTAAATCGACGTATTCTAGTTGCAAATAAGCTAAGGATTTATCAAATTCTTCGCGAAACTCTTGGGAGTTTGGTTTGGGGTTAACTTTCGTTTGCACTATCAATTTTTCGCGGGGAAAGTTCGGAAAAATTCGCCCCAGTTGCATCTCGGAAGTGCCGTAACCGCGAGCAGTTTCTATATGATTGATGCCGCATTCAACCGAGTAGCTAATCGTTGCTTCTAGATTTTTTTGATTGTCTGGTGGAATTTCATTGGCTGGCACGTCTTGCCATTTGTACTGATATCTCATGCCACCGCAGGAAAAGACGGGCATGGATAATTCTGTGCGACCGAATCTGCGATATTGCATCATCATAATTAAAGTCAAAGCTATAGCATAAGGAGGAAGAAGGAAGAAGGAAGATGTAACAATTGCAAGGGTTTCAATGATTAAGAACTTCTTAATAGTCTTGGCTGTTGCTATAGGGTAAAAAAACAAGTTTTTTGTATTTTTGCGGGTGGTAACTCTTATCTTACAGCCTTCTCATGAACAGGCAAGATGCCTGTTCCACAAAGAGTTTCTGACCAGCCGCCGGCCAGTTTTGACTATTTAGAAATTTCGCGTACTACTGGTTTTCCGTCTTGGATTTCGCCGACTAAAACCAAATCTGTACAGTCTACAAACAAACCATTTTCTAACACACCGGGAATGTTATTCAAGCTTTTTTCCATTTCGCCGGGGTTGGCAATGTCATCAAATTGGACATCGATTACCATATTACCTTGATCGGTAATTACCGGGCCTGCTTTTTTCACACCCATGCGGAGTTCTGGTTTGCCACCCAATTTTTCAATGGCGCGCATCACTGGTGTTAATGCCATCGGTATAACTTCGATGGGCACGCGAAAAGTCGAACCCAATTTATCTACGATTTTGGAACTGTCCACTACTACAATAAACTGAGTTGCGAGGTAATCGACTACTTTTTCGCGGGTGTGGGCCGCACCACCACCTTTAATTAAGTTGAGGTGAGGATCTACTTCATCAGCGCCGTCAATAGCAACATCAATTCTGTCTATTTCATCTAGTGTTGTCAGCGGGACTCCGTACTGTTTGGCTAACACTTCTGATTGAAAAGATGTCGGTACTCCCTTGATATCTTTGAGTTGACCGGATTTTATGCGATCGCCCAATGCTTGAATAGTATAAGCTGTAGTTGACCCGGTGCCGAGTCCGACAATCATACCAGATTGTACGCGATCGGCAGCAGCAAAGCCGACTTGCTGTTTCATCAATTTTACGGGATCTTGTTCTGTGGTCATGTTCGGTACTCCTCAATAGTTTTAAGATTGTACCATTTAATGAAAATCCGATTTCTCGATACTTATACTTGGCATTACAACATTGAAACTCCTTACCGCGAACCTTTGGGGGGCACTCAGTCAGCTATTTGTTACTTAGCTGAGGCCTTGGCTGCACAGGGAAACGAGGTATTTTTACTCAACAATACTTCCGAGTTGGGGATGTGGCGCGGCGTTGATTGGAGGCGCAGGGTGGAGGACAAATCTAATTTAGAATTGCTGCGATCGCTCGATTTTTTAGTTATAGTCAATATAGTCGGCAAAGCGCTGAAAGTTAAGCCGCTTTTGGGGCATCACATTAAGTTAATTTTGTGAATTCATAACGAATCGGGCTTTGTATTTCTCCAATAGTTCCATAATCAGCGAGAAATCAATGCTTGCGATGCTTTTGTATTTGTCAGCGACTGGCAGCGCGAGCAATTTCATCGACCCTTTGGGATTGACTCCAATCGCTGTTGTGTTTTAAGAAATGCGATCGCATCTTGTTTTGCTAACATTTTCGCAGATCGTCTTTCTATCCTCACTCATAAATATCGACCGCCAATTCTAGCTTGCACCAGCACTCCATTTCGGGGACTCGATATTTTGTTAAAAGTCTTTCCCGAAATTCGTCAAGCTGTCCCCGGAACCAGATTAAAAGTAGTTTCAAGCATAAAAGTAAACCAAATAGACGACAATGATAACAAGCTTTTTGTAGGTCAACTTTACCGCCCGTGTCAGGCAACAGAAGGCGTCGAGTACATCGGTTCCGTACCCCCCCCGAACTCGTCCGGCAACTGAACGCAGTTGCCGTTTTAGCTTACCTGAATACCTATTTAGAAACCTCATCTATTGCCGTGATGGAGCCAATGGCCAGCGGTTGCCGGATTGTGACGAGTGAATTGGCAGCTATGCCGGAAACAACTGCTGGATTTGCCCGTCTAGTTTCCCTGTCAGGGGTGGAAAATTTTGCATCGATAACTAATTGGAAGCGGGCGGGCTAACCAGATTGGGAGGGATATACAAGGCGGTTTTTAGAGGCCGTAGTTGGAGTTTTAAATGAGGACACGGGTGCGGGTGGCGCAACTGCTGAAAATCACCTGAGACAGCAGGTAGAATATATAAATCGAGGGTCTACTTGGTCTGTGCGATCCCGATAGTGGTTAAAATGGTTGAATATTATTAGTGTAAAAACTGTAAGAGTGGCAGAGCAAATGAGCCGGAATTCTTTAGTAGGTTTAGAGGCAGTGAGAGATTATTTTCAAAAGGGAAATTGGCTGAAAGATCGAGGCGATCTCGGTGGCGCAATCGAGAACTATCAGAAAGCTTTAGAGTTTAATCCAAAAGATGCAGAAGTTCATAAAAAGTTGGCGGAAGTTTATGTTTTGCAAGGAGAATTTGAAAAGGCGATCGCCTCTTGCCATGTCGCTCTTAAATTTCAACCCAATTTTGCTCCTGCTTACTTAACAATAGGCAATGCTTTGCAGAGTCAAGGCAAGCTGGAAATGGCAATTGAAGCTTACTTGCAAGCTTTAGAACTTCAGCCGGAATTTGCTGAAGCCAGCGCGAATATCGGCAGTATGTATTACAAGTTAGGGCAATTGGAACAGGCTGCCAATTATTACCAGAAAGCTCTGGTAATTAATCCTCAATTGTGTTCGGTCAATATGATGCTGGGCAGCGTTTTTCAGGAGCAAGGAAAGTTAGATGCAGCAATTACTTGCTATGAAAAAGTGTTGCAACAGCAACCGGGAGATGCCAGCGCTGCTGAGAAACTATCGAGTTTAATCGCACAAAAAGAGCGGCCAACTACTGACAGCAACTTTATCGAATTAGAAACAGAATCAGGCGAACAGCAACCAGTATCTGTCAACAAAGATGAAGGCTACGGCTTGCAGCCTTCGAGCATCAATTTGCCGCCAGCTCCCACCACTGAAACTTTAAATACTCCGTTTACCAACCCCGCCGAACTTTCTGAACAAGTTACCTCGCTAAATGTTCCAGATAGCGGACAAGTTGCCAACTTTCAAGAAGTAGAACCCTACAAAAAACTGGCAGAACAGTTTTTAGTTCAAGGTAAAATTAAAGAGGCGATCGCAGCGTGCCAGCAAGCGATAAAAATCCGACCAGATTTCATCCACGCTTACGTCACTTTAGGCAATGCTTTGCAAGCAGAAGGCAAAAATGAAGCTGCGATTAGATCGTATTCTCAAGCCCTAGAATTGCAGCCTAATTTTGCAGAAGTGCGCGCCAATATCGGCAGTATGTATTTCAAAATGGGGCGTTTGGAAGAAGCGATCGCCCATTACCAGCAAGCGATTGCCCTCAGTCCAAATTTAGCGGGAGCTCACTGGAATTTAGGGAAAGTATATCAGAAACACGGCAACATCGAAGCAGCGATCGCCTGTTTTAAAAGAACATCCGAACTCAACCCGCAGCTAGTCGGTGCAGACTTCCACTTTAACTTAGGTAATCGACTTTTCAGCCAAGGAAAGCGCGAGGAAGCCATCGAAAGCTACGAAAAAGCGATCGCCATTAAACCAGATTGGGCAGAAGCTTACGGTAACATCGGCAGCGCGCGATCGCAACAAGGCAATCTCGACGCCGCCATCGCTTATTATCAGAAAGCTGTAGCTTTAAAGCCGCAATTAGAAGTTTTGCACTTCAATATAGCCAATTCTTTTTTGCAGCAAAACAAGTACGACGAAGCAATTACTAATTACCGCAATACCCTGCAAATCAAGCCCGACTGGCCGGAAGTTCACGCTAACCTCGGCAGTTGTTATTCCATGCAGGGGCGCCTCGAAGAAGCTGTAGCCAGCTATCAGCAAGCTTTGGCATTAAAACCGAATTGGGCAGAGGTTTACTGCCGGATGGGGCACATTCAAAAACAAGATAAGCCGTTGGAGGCGATCGCCAATTTTGAAAAAGCGATCCAATGCAACCCCAAATTTAGCGAAGCCTACCAACAATTGTGCGACTTGCTAAGTCATTCCACCAACCTCGCCGGAGCCCGTAGCATAGCCGACAAATACTGCGAAAACTGCGGCGAAAATGCCCCAATCATGTCAGCTACAGCATATGTCTTTTCCTACCTGCAATCAGGTGTAAGCAAACAGGCGATTCAGAAACTCGAAGAAATCGAAAAACTCTGCTACGAAAAGGTCGAAAGCTTTAGCGTAATCGAACTAAAACTGCTCTACGAAATCTTCTTGTTTGCAGTTTCTCACCTGCGAGACAACCGCGAAAAAAATGCCAGTTTCTACAGACTCATTGCCAAAGAATACTATCAAAAAGCCGTCCCCAAGCGCCAGCAAGTTAACAGAAGCAACCTAGCCAATTACCAAACAAAAGAACAGCGTCCTTTAAAAATCGGCTTTCTTTCCAAACACTTCCGCCGCCACTCAGTAGGCTGGTGCAGTGAAGCTTTAATTCGCGAATTAAGCCACATCACCCCCCACGTTCACCTTTACGTCACCGGGAAACTCAACCGAGATGAAGTTACGCAGCGGTTTGAAGACATGGCGGGCAAGTTTTACTGGCCTAAAAAATATCCAAACGGCTTTGCTGATGGCGGTGAAATTTTCGCGGAAGTAGCGCAAGACAACTTGGATGTTTTGATAGACTTAGACTCGATGACAGTCCCAACAAATGTCGAAGTGCTGTATCAATATCCTGCGGGGATTTGCGTTTCTTGGCTAGGATTTGACGCGCCCTACATTTCAGAGAATCACTACTTTCTCTGCGACGAACACACTCATCCCCCTGGTGTGGAAAAAAATTACTTAGAACAGTTAGTAAGATTGCCTGTTGGTTCGGTAGCAATTGGCGCACTGCAAAGCATTCCTGTCAATCGCGAGGCGATTAGAAACGCTCTCGGAATTGGCTTGGATCAAATGACTTATCTGTGCGTGGCGCCAGGGCGAAAAACCAATCCCGAAATGGTACGAGCTCAAGTTACAATTCTTAAGGAAGTACCCAATAGTGTGTTAATCCGCAAAGGTCAAGGCGACCCCGATATTATTCACAGCACTTACCGCGAAGAATGCGAAATTCAGGGAGTAGATTTTGGTCGAATTAAGTTTATAGGGCAAACCAGAAGTGAAGAAGAACACCGCGCTATTTATTATGTAGCCGACGTGCTTTTAGATTCCTATCCTTACAATGGCGGGACTCACAATTTAGAGGCTTTGTGGGCGAATTTGCCAGTGGTAACTCGCTCTGGCGACCAATATCTTTCGCGCATGGGTTACGCTTTTCTGAAAAGTGCAAATCTTGATGTTGGTGCAGCGTGGACTTGGGAGGAATATACGCAGTGGGGAGTTAAGTTTGGCCGCGATGCTGGTTTCCGAAATGCGGTGAAAGAGCATTTAATAAAATCTAAGCAGCCAGAACATCTCGCACCTTTGTGGAATCCTAAAAAGTTGGCTGAGGATATGTATGAGGTGTTTCAAAAACTGTTAGCTAAATAGGTAGGAAATTGCTATAGGAATTCCTCATTAGTTGTGAACTCCTTCCTGCCTCTCTTCTCTTCCTCTGCGCCTCTGCGTTCTCTGCGGTTCAATAAAAAAAGAGCTCTCAGGTAGATAAACGTGGTTTCTGGATATTTGTACGCTACTCACGGTAAAGTTTTGTAAAAAACTCCGTGGAAATGCGTAAATATTCCGCGCCGAGTCTGATAGATAAATAGCTGATTAATAGTACCGCGATCGCACTAACTTTATGCCAGTTAGGGCGATCGTTTTTTTGTGGTACGAGAATTACGCACCAGTTAAAGATTGCGTAATTTTTTTGACAGCAGGTAGAAAAACGATGACACTCATCAGTAAATTTGCTAGGCTTTCACATTATAAAACTCAGCAAAATCATCTACCTTTAGATACATCATGCCCAATCTTACCCTCTACGACGCGATTACCAACCTTCCAGGCGGAACGCCCCCCGGCATAGGCACGCCCAACGGCACCGCCCTTGCTTACGGACAAATAGCCCCGCCCGGTACACCACTTCCCACGCCCCCTTTTCTTCCCGGTTCTACGGCTTCTCTGGCTACGGGTGCGTTTACGCCAAACACAACGGGCATCAATACTGCCACCATCTACCCTGGCAATAGCAGTTCTGGCTACGCGGGTTACACCAATTACAATCCAACCTCGCTGCTTCCGGGTCAGACTGCAGCGATATTGCCGCCTTTCACCGCCACCACTCTAGACCGCACGGCTGGTTATACGATATCTTTTAATGCAGCGATTCCGACAGAAACTAGCAACCCCAACCGCGCGGGTTTCAGCGTCACAGCTATTAGCAGCGACGGCTTGAATGGTTTAGAATTGGGTTTTAAAAATGGCAGAATCTTTGCTCAGTCAGATACTTTTACTGAGCCGACAACTATTGGGCCTGAAAATGCTACCTTTAATACTTCTGCAAATAACAATTATGTCTTAAAAGTACAAGGCACTAATTACCAACTTTTTGCTAATAATTCCCCAACTGCAATCCTCACAGGGTCACTGCGTCAAATCCAGTTTAACCCAGGACAAAGTCAGCCTCCTTTAACTTTCAATCCTTACAGATTGCCGAGTTTCCTATTTTTTGGCGACAATACTGACCAGGGAAGCGCTACATTTCGCTTGGGCAGAATAGCTGTTAATGACTTGCCTGTTGCTACTCCAGACAATGCGATCGCAACTGTCGGCACTCCTAATATTAAAATTAAAGTTCTGGAAAACGATACTGGTGGCACCAAGGCACTAAAAGTGCAGAGTGTTACTCAACCAACAGGCGGCACTGTTACTGTTGACGACTGGATTTATGCAGGAGGATATTTTACAAATATCGGGGGGCAGCCACGCAATAGAATTGCCCGGTTGTACGGCAGCGACGGCACGGCAGATCCTACTTTTAATCCCAACGCTGATAATCTAGTCACGGCGATCGCGATCGATGCAAACGGCAACCCAGTAGTAGGCGGCTATTTCAACAATATCGGCGGGCAGCCTCGTAATTATATTGCCCGGTTGAATAGCAGCGACGGCACGGCAGATGCTACTTTTAACCCCAATGCGAATAGTTTTGTCGAGGCGATCGCGATCGATGCGAACGGCAATCCAGTAATCGGGGGCGAATTCACCTATATCGGTGGGCAGTCGCGCAGCGGTATTGCCCGGTTGAACAGCAGCGACGGCACGGCAGATCCTACTTTTGATCCCAATGCGAGAATCTTCGCGATCGCGATTGATGCGAACGGCAACCCAGTAGTAGGGGGCTTTTTCACCACTATTGGCGGGCAGCCACGCAATTATGTTGCCCGGTTAAACAGCAGCAACGGCACGGCAGCTCCTACTTTTGACCCAAATGCGAATAGTTCTGTCTATGAGATCGCGATTGATGCGAACGGCAACCCAGTAGTAGGCGGCCAATTCACCAATATCGGCGGGCAGCCTCGTAACTATATTGCCCGGTTGAACAGCAGCAACGGTACGGCAGATCCTACTTTTAACCCCAATGCGGATTATTTTGTCGAGGCGATCGCGATCGATGCTAACAACAACCCATTAGTAGGTGGCGGTTTCCTCAATATCAGCGGGCAGGAGCGCAGCTTTATTGCCCGGTTGAACAGCAGCGACGGCACGGCCGATCCTACTTTTGACCCCAATGCGAATAGTTCTGTCTCTGCGATCGCGATCGATGCTAACAACAACCCAGTAGTAGGCGGCCAATTCACCAATATCGGAGGGCAGCCCCGCAATTATATTGCCCGGTTGAACGGCAGCACTGGGTTGGCAGATCCTACTTTTAACCCCAATGCGGATTATTTTGTCGAGGCGATCGCGATCGACCCCAAACGCAGCATTGTCTACACTCCTAAGCCCACTTTCAACGGCCTCGACACCTTCTCCTACACAACTACCGACGGTTACAGTACCTCAACGGCACAAGTCAGCGTCCTCGTCAACAATTCCCCAGTTTTAGACAACTCGGGTACGCCTAATTTAACAGCAATTAATGTCAACGAAACCAACAACAGCGGCACATTAATATCTGCTATTATTGGCAGCAGCATCACCGACCCCAACGATGCCATTTCCCCCCGTCCCAGAGGCATCGCCCTCACAAATTTAGATACCACAAACGGCAGTTGGCAGTATACGACAGACGGCACAACTTGGAACAATATTACTACTGTTCCTACGGCTGCAACTGCACTTTTGTTAGCAGCAGACGCGACAACTCGCCTCCGCTTCTTTCCCACTACCGACTACACCGGAACAGTTACTAACGGCATTACTTTCAATGCTTGGGATAGAATCACCGGCACTAACGGCGGCACGGCAGATGTGACAGGGGACTTAGAAACTAATGGCGTTTCTAGTCCTTTTAGTACAGCCAGCGAAACAGCCAGCATTACAGTTAGTCCATTACCTGTTATTACTAATATCACATCCGATCGGGCAGATGGAACCTACGCGATCGGTGTAACAATTCCCATTACCGTCACATTCAGTCAACCAGTTACTGTTACAGGTACGCCGCAGCTTACCTTAGCCACAGGCGGTACAGGTACTGTGATTAATTATGCCAGCGGCAGCGGCAGCAATACTCTGACATTTAATTACACAGTAACAGCCGGCAATAGCAGTCTCGACTTAGACTATACCTCGACAACTGCCTTATCTCTCAACGGCGGTACGATTAAGAATTTGACTAATGCTGATGCTGTCTTGACTTTGCCGAACCCGGGTGCAACTAATTCCTTGGGTCAAAATAAGGCAATAGTAATTGATGGCATTGCGCCCACTGTCAATCCGACGACTATTGCTGATATTACGGTGGCGGGGGGAACCACTCAAGCTTTTACTGTTACTTTTAACGATAATAGTGCGATCGATGTTACAACTCTAGACAGTTCTGACTTTTTAATCAATTGGTCGGGCGGTGGTATTCCTGTTAACTTTGTCAGTGTTGATACTAATACTAATGGCTTGACGCGGACAGCTACTTATTCATTTACTCCGCCTGGGGGAAGTTGGGATATTGCAGATAATAATCCAACTTACAATATTAATCTGCAAGGTAATCAAGTTAAAGATACTGCTGGGAATCCTGTAGCTGCTACGAGTTTAGGAACTTTCAGCGTTAATATTACCGCGCCAACTCCAACGCCAACTCCAACGGAAACTCCTACTCCAACGCCAACTCCGACTCCGACTCCGACTCCTACCCCGACGCCCACTCCAACGCCAACTCCGACGCCCACTCCAACGCCAACTCCGACGCCCACTCCAACGCCAACTCCGACGCCCACTCCAACGGAAACTCCGGCGCCCACTCCGACGGGAACTCCGACTCCGACTCCGACGCCGACTCCGACTCCGACGGGAACTCCAACTCCGACTCCAACTCCGACTCCAACTCCGACTCCAACTCCGACTCCAACTCCGACTCCGACTCCGACTCCAACTCCGACTCCAACTCCGACTCCAACGCCAACTCCGACTCCGACTCCAACGGGAACACCAACTCCAACTCCAACGGGAACAACAACTCCAACTCCGACTCCAACGGAAACGCCGACTCCGACTCCAACGGGAACCCCGACTCCGACTCCAACGGGAACCCCGACTCCGACTCCAACAGAAACGCCGACTCCGACTCCAACAGAAACGCCGACTCCGACTCCAACAGAAACGCCGACTCCGACTCCAACGCCAACTCCAACGGGAACCCCGACTCCGACGCCAACTCCAACGGGAACCCCGACTCCGACTCCAACTCCGACTCCCACACCATCGGAAACTCCGACTCCCACACCATCGGAAACTCCGACTCCCACACCATCGGAAACTCCGACTCCCACACCATCGGAAACCCCAACTCCCACACCATCGGAAACCCCAACTCCCACACCATCGGAAACTCCGACTCCCACACCATCGGAAACTCCGACTCCGACAGGAACGCCTACTCCCACGCCATGGGGAACACCTACTCCCACGCCAACGGGAACACCTACTCCCACGCCAACGGGAACACCTACTCCCACGCCAACGGAAAGCGATTGCATTTGCGATACTATTCCGCAGCCCAATTTCAACCACTCCAATCAAGTTGACAATATTATCAACAGCAATGGTAGCGGTGAAATTCAGTTGGGCACGCCGAAAAATGATGCTTTTTACGGCAGTCCAAATCCCAACATATTCGATGGAGAAACAGGCGATGATAAGTTCTATGGCGGGGAGGAAAGTGATATCCTTTACGGCAACCGAGGCAATGATTTTATTGATGGCAATAAGGGAGACGATCTCCTTTTGGGAGGTAAAAATAATGACATCATTGTTGGCGGTGAAGGTGAAGATATCATTTTCGGCAATCGTGGCAACGATTCCATAAATGCCAAGGAAGATAACGACTTAATTTATGGCAATGAAGGTGCTGATTTTATCGACGGCGGAAAAGGTAACGATTCTGCATTTGGCGGAAAGGGCAATGATATTTTTTTCGGTGGCAAAGGCAATGATATTCTCTACGGCAATTCGGGCAGCGATACTATCTGCGGAGGTGCTGACAATGATTTCTTAAGTGGGAATCAAAGTAGCGATTTGCTGGATGGCTGCGAGGGAAATGATACTATCTTTGGCGGGGCTGGCAGTGACACTCTCACTGGCGGTTTTGGCGATGATATTTTAATCTCCGGTTTGGGGGATGATAGTCTAATTGGAGGCAGAGGAAATGACACGTTTGTGTTAGAAAGTAACGGCGGATTTGATATTGTTTCTGATTTCACAAAAGGGCTGGATGCGCTACAATATCAAGGCGGAACAATTGGGAACTTGGCAATAAGTCAAATTCCAGAAGGCACTTTAATTAGTAAAGCAAGTGGGGAACGGTTGGTTCTGTTGGTAGGGGTGGAAGCTAGTGCGATGGCACTTAGCGATATCACTTTACTTTAGTTATTGGTTATTTGTTGGTTATGAGTTATGGGAAACAAATAACTACTAACCAACAAATAACAAGTAACAACTAATCACTAATAGCCACTCGATCGCGCCCGCCAGACTTAGCTCTATAAAGCGCCTTATCCGCAGCTTCAATCAGCATTTTCGGCGAGTTTTGACCTTCAAAAATCGTCGCCACCCCCATGCTGAGTGTCACGCAATCGCTGACAACAGACTTAATGTGGGGAATTGCTAAGGCTTTGACGCGGCTGCGGATTCCCTCAGCAACAGCCTGTGCAGCCACCATATCCGTATTTGGCAAAATTACCCCAAATTCCTCGCCGCCGTATCTAGCAGCCAAATAGAGGCGTTGTGCGGGTGCGTTCGTGCAAGCATCTCCGATCACCCGCGCCACTTGCTGCAAACAAGCATCCCCGGCTTGGTGGCCGTAATTGTCGTTGTAAAGTTTAAAACAGTCAATGTCGCACATAATCAAAGATAGCGGTTCCGAAGAGCTAGACTGCTCCCATTCTCGGTTGATCACCTCATCAAAACGGCGGCGGTTAGCTAGTTGAGTTAAACTGTCCAAATTCGCCAACCCGTCCAACCGCTGGTTGGCCGCCGCTAGCTGCTGGTAAAGTAAAGATTGTTCGATCGCGATCGCAACTTGAGTACCCAACTGACTCAGCAAATCCACATCAAACTGCTGCCACTGGCGGGGTGCCGAACAGTGGTGGGCAATCAGCAAACCCCACAACTTCGGCACTTGACAAGAACCGTTACCTTCCCTCGGTTCAATTCCCTGCTGGACAATCGGCACCACCAAATTTGCCTTCACCTGACAAGTCTCCAAAAATTTAAGGTGACACTCGCTCAAATTAGAAGCATGAATATCCTCTATGGCGCGAATGCGGCCCTTTAAATACTGTCCGATGTAAGTATTGGCAAAACAGCAATCGTCAATTCCCATCCCCTTCAGTGGAATCCATCCTTCTCCAACCGACTCCACCACCACATCTCCGTTCCAGTCGGGTCGAAAGCGGAAAACCAGCACGCGATCGGTTGCCAAAAACTCCCGAACTTCCGCTACTGTAGTGTTGAGAATATCTTGGAGATCCAGAGAAGAACGGATTCGCGATTGAATCTGCCCGATCAGGCGTTCCCGTTCTATTTGTTGCCGCAGCGCGACTTGGGCTTGCTTACTTTTAGTAATGTCCCGACCTTCCGGCAGCAACAATACTATTTTGCCCGTTTCATCCGCCACCGGTTTGAGAGAAAAATCAACAGTTGCCGTCCGATTTACACCTTGAACTTCCACTTCATAGCGGACAAATTCACCTCTTGCCGATCGAGAAATCGCCTCTTGCAATTGTTCCTGAACTTCCTCAGAATCTCCCCACCAAGGCAATAGCCAAAACGGTTTATTGGCCACATCCCGCAGCTTAATTCCCGCAAAATCCAGAGAAGTTTGGTTAGCTTCCAGCAGAGTGCCGTCCGGTTTCAATAAGCTCACAAATTGGAAAGAAGAATCAAAAATTGCCCGAAAGCGCCTTTGAGAATCTCCCAACATTGCCGTCACCTTTTCGCGAGATGTAATATCGCGGAAGCGCCACACCCTGCCAATAATATTTTGTCCGACTCGAATCGGCTGCGTGTAGCGCTCAAAAGTGCGACCGTCTTTAAATTCTAGAATATCGCAACCTTCCGACTCCGTATCACTATAAAATTCTTTAACTCTCTGCAAAAAAGCTCTCGGATCTTTAACTTGCTTAGTGAGAAATGCCAGTCGCACCGTTCTATCCATTGAGTTTCTCACTTCTTCATAAATTCCCCACATTTGAACTAACTTTTCGTTATAACTAATCATTTCTCCGGCGGTAGTAACGGCGAGAATGCCGTCTGCCGTTGCTTCTAAGGTAGCGTGCAGCAAAGACCGCGAACGCTCTAATTCTGCTGCGGTCAATTTCCGCTCTGTGAGGTCTCGGACTGCTTTCACCTGTACTAAACGACCTTCCCAAAATACGAATTTGCTGCGAACGTCAGCAGGAAAAGCAGTTCCATCTCGCTTAAGAAAAATAGTTTCACAGACTGTATTGCTGGCAGCAGAAATCATTTGCGGCGCCTGTTTGTATGATTTCGGCGACAGTAATTCCAGCAAGCTCATTCCCACCATTTCCGCAGGTTCGTAACCGAAAAGTTGGGCAAAATTACTGCTGACGCTCAAAATTGTGTCGCGGTCAGCCACGGCCACTGCTTCAAAATAAGCTTCGCATTCGAGCAAACGCGCTGCTGAGTAGCTGCTGCCATTTTCGCTCGAATAGCTGTTGTTAATTAGCTGTTGCAGTTGCGTATTGGCAGAGTACAAAGCGGTCATAGCTTGCCTGTACATAGCAGTACGTTTTTCGACTTTTTCTGCGAGGCGATCGCGATATTCTCGCAGTTCTTTTTCGACTTTAATTAAGTCAGTAATATCTACTGCAAACACGATTACACCAGCGACTTTACCTGTTTCATCGCGGTAAGGTATTTTATCTGTCCGCACCCAGCATTTTTGACCAGAAACTGTTGGTAGCAGTTCGACTTGGCCCTGCTTGGGAACGCCAGAATTGATTACTTCCAAATCTTCTAAATAATATTGCTCTGCTTCGTCTGGATAGATTTCATAAAAAGATTTACCTTCTAATTGAGCTGGGGGCAAACCTCTCGATGCAGCGGCGGCTTGATTAATTCGCAGCAGGCGACTTTCGGTATCTTTGAGCCAAATCATCGCCGGCACGGAATCAAAAATAATTTGCTGTTCTTGTTGCTGCAGGCGGAGTTCGGCTTCTGCTTGTTTTCTTTTAATTATTTCTTTTTGCAGTTTTTGGTTAGCTTTTTTGAGTTCAGCAGTGCGTCTTTCTACTCTTTCTTCTAGTTGATCGTAGTATTGGGTCAGCAAGTTTTGCTGCTGTTCGTGCCGGATTGCTTGTAATTTTAACTTTTCGCTAGCTGACAAACTTGAGGATACAAAATCTGCTAATATTTGGGTAAATTCGTGTTCTTCTTCTGTCCAATCACCGTCGGAACCCTGGCGTTCGGCGCTGACTATTCCCAACCTTTGACCTGCTAGCACAATCGGTACGTTTAACAGGGAAGTCGTGCCCTGATCGAGTAAATAAAGACCGACAAGTTCTCGCGTTCTGGGGTCATTTTCTGCTGCCACAGTAGCGATCGCACTTGCAGATTTTAAAGCTTGAAAATATCCCGGACAGTCGGCTGCTGTGATAATGATTTGTACGGAATGGAGTTTAGTATTTTTTTCGTAAAGGTCGATGCAGTGAAGCTGCGTCTTGTCTTCGCCATACAGCCAAATACTGGCTCGATCACAGTTGACAATACTGACAGCGGTTTCTGTTACTTCACGGATGAATTCTTCTATATTGTGGCGTTCTTTAAGTTGACTTTTGGCTAATTTTGCGATCGCTAAAGTTGGACTGCGCCAATTTCCTCTCTGGTTGGGCGACGTGGGTGACTGCGAAGCAGCCTTAATTTCTTCGCAAACTAACAGTACAGCCGGCCGTTGGAAATTGGCAAGCGAGCGACCATTAGTGTTTTCCTCTATTTTCCAATCTACCGCAGGCATTGCCCGCGCGGTTGCTTTTACCCAGATAATCCTGCCGTCTTTGCAAGTCAAGCAGCCTTCCCAACAGGCAACTTTTGGAGTTTGCTTACCGTTTTCCTGCTGTGCCAATCCGGCAAATTCACTTTGCATTTTTCCTTGATATTGGCAGGAAAATATGTTAAAAATTGAATGACAAATTAATTCCTGCGATTTGTAGGCTAGTCTCGCCTCGCCGAATTGATTGAGAGAAAAAACTCTTCCCAAAGCGTCTAGAACAAAGTAAATGCCCGGAAAATTGTCGTAGAGAGTTTTATACCAATCCTGTTCGACTTGTTTGCTGCACGACTGTTTTGCTGCTGCGAGCTCGCCGTCAGTGCGGGTCAAGTGAGAATTGTTGGTTTCTGGGTTGCTTGAATTAAATTTTTTAGCAAACACTTTTGGCTTAACTCGACTGTAATTAATTTTACTTTCTGGAATTTAACTTTCTTGTGAAACTAAATTAAACCTGTTGTTTGAAAAAAGTTACAAGTTGTAACAAAATTACAACTTGTCCAGTGTGCTGGTTTTCGCTTTCCCATGCAACCACTTTGTTTGTAGTGGGTAGACCGTCTCTCGGCAATATTTCCCGCTAGTTGCAATGCCAGCAGGTTTAGCTGCAATTACCCAGTCTGTACTTTTAGCATCCTAGACAATAAAAAAATCGGCAATCAATAATTTTAAGTATATATGATAACACTCAAATACCTAGTATTGGGACTGACCTACTTGGGATTCGGTTTGGGATATTTGCCGGGGCTGCGGGTGAACCGGGCGGCGGTTGCAATTATCGGGTCAGCTTTTGCGGTGGCTTTGGGGATACTCGACCTGAAAACTGCTTGGGAGGCTATCGACCCCAATACGATCGTTTTTTTGCTCGGAATGATGATCGTTAATTCCGCTTTGGGAGCATCGGGGTTTTTTCAACTCGCTTTGGAGTTTTTAACTCGCTTTACTCGTTCTCCTTTCGGCCTTATAGTAGCCGTTACTTTTGGCAGCGGCATTCTATCGGCATTTTTTCTTAACGACACTACTGCTATTTTGCTGGCTCCTTTAACACTGAGTCTGACTCGCTCTTTGTCTCTCAATCCTATCCCTTATCTTTTGGCTTTAGCCGGAGGTACTAATTTAGGTTCGGTGGCGACGGTGAGTGGGAATCCGCAAAATATTCTCGTCGGTTCTTTTTCGGGAATTAGTTATTTGGAATTTGCCACCTCTCTAGCCCCAGTCGCTTTAATTTGTTTGCTGGTTCAAGTAGCTTGGCTGTGGTTCCTTTATCCAGAAGTGCGTTCTTGTAAATCTTTGCCGGAGGTTACTCAAGTCAGGTATCGATTGTTCAAGCCTTTACTAGCAAAAAGTTTGTGGGTGACAGCAGGACTTTTAGTAGCTTTTTTGGCGGGAGCACCTTTAGCAGAATCTGCCTGGATAGCTGCCAGTATATTGTTAATTACTAGGCGCGTCAAGTCCGATCGCCTCTTGCAGGGCGTCGATTGGAATTTGCTAGTAATGTTTGGAGGATTGTTTGTGCTGACTAAAGCCACTCAACAACTGGGTTTGTTGGACAATTTAACTAATTTGACTAATACACCGCTGAGTTTGTTAGGAGTAACGGTAATTCTTTCTAACTTAATTTCTAATGTACCCGCGGTGTTAGTTCTGCAATCGGTGATTGTCAAAACAGATACACAAGCTTGGCTGTTGTTGGCGGCGGGTTCTACTCTGGCGGGGAATTTAACTTTGTTGGGTTCCGTGGCTAATTTGATTGTAGCTGAGGTTGCAGGAAAATCAGGCGATCGGCTGACTTTTAAAGAACATTTGCGGTTCGGGCTGCCACTGACTTTCGTTACTTTAGCCATAGCTTATTTTTGGCTGTACTAAAAGGCTATAATCATAACCCTATAATCCTCCTACAATAGACCTTAAAATAATTTAATGATAAGATAAGAAGTTTTGCTTTACTCGATCAAATCCCAGCGCCTAACTTAATTTTCACAAATTTTTGCTATAAACAAGATAAAATGCTAAAAAGTCCTGTTTTTAGTTACACAATAACTAACTTATAAAAAATCAATTTTATCTAAATTTGAAACCTCATGAATTTAAACGTAGATTTGGTATCAAAATACCCACCTTAAAAGCAATGGTTAATGCATTAGATAACTTCAGGTTAGAAAATTATAAATACATAAGAGGACGCCGCACTATTCTAACTCAAGAACAAGTCTTAGTCCCCTTGGAATATTAGCAAGAATATCGAACATATCTGGGGGGGTGACAAAGATAGCTAGGAACTAGACCGGATGAGAGTTGCGGCCCTCATCCCCCGTTGATAAAAACAGC
>NZ_JAUBQS010000059.1:0-39248 GCF_036701355.1 Microcoleus sp. Pol12B3 | reverse complement strand
ATAGGGTTTCATCATGAGACTCCTCAAAAGATTGGGGTAGTGCTATTATCCTCTATCCTTTACATAAAAGCACTACCGAATAAATAAATCGGCTCAACCTGAGTTAACAGACACAGACAAGTCACACCCAGACTATAAATATCACTCGCATGAATAGCTTTGCCGTTGGCTTGTTCTGGTGCCGTATATCCAGCCGTCCCGATCCTCGTTTCCGTTACCGCTAGAGCCGTTTGTGTCGCATATTTCGCGGCTCCAAAGTCAACTAAAACCACTTGCCCATCTTGCCTAAGAATAATATTTTCTGGCTTGATATCCCGGTGAATTACTTGGCGGGAATGAATGAACTCGAATACTGGCAATAAATTATTAAGCAAGTTGCGAATCTGCGTTTCGCTAAAATATCCCTTAGATTCTAGTGTTTGGGCTAAATTTTCACCGTCGATGAATTCTTGGACTAAATACTGCCGTCCATCTTGACTAAAATATGCTAATAAGTCGGGAATTTGAGAATGTTTACCCAACTGTTCTAGGCGTACTGCTTCCAGCTCAAATAACTCAGCAGCTTTCTGGATACTAGAAGTACCTTGAAGTTGGGGGTAGAATTGTTTAATAACACAGGAAGGTTTTGATGGTTTATACTCGTCAATAGCTAGAAAAGTGCGCCCAAATCCCCCTTGTCCAATAATTTTTTGGGCTCCGTAGCGATCGCCCAATAGCAGTTTATTTCCACATTTTTGACAGAATTTTGTATAGCCAGACGGGTTTTGGAATAGGCAATCAGGGTTTAGACACTGGCTCATAAAATATGCTTAGAGATTACAGATTAAAGCTCTCAATGCGATGCCAGCGGAGAGGGTGTTAAATGTGAAACACCATCTCCGGGTAAGGACATGGCATTGCCTTTCATCGTGTTAACTTAACCCGAAAAACCGCTTAACCCAAAATATCGGCAGGGGTTTAAACCCCTGCCAAACAAGGCATTGCCGTGTCTCTACTTAAACTTTTGTCCCGCACTCAGGACAAAAGTTATTCGTCGAAACATTCTTAGCGCCGCAACTCGGACAATAAACCAACTCCGCAGATTGCAACTTGCTACGATCGGGCAAACCAACCATTTGAGCGTTGCTCTTACCTGGAACAACCATCGGATAGCAGTTTTCGTCCCTCGTCACCTTCACGTTCATCAGCACCGGGCCGTCGTGAGCGAGCATTTGACCGATCGCATCTTTGAGTTCCTCCGGCTGCGAAACCAGCATCCCCTTCACGCCATAAGCTTCAGCCAGCTTCACAAAATCCGGCATCCCTACAGTCATATTCGACGACGAATAACGCTCCCCGTAGAACGCCTGCTGCCACTGCCGCACCATGCCTTGCCAGCCGTTATTTACAATCACAATCTTGACATTAATGCCGTATTGTGTTAGCGTTCCCAGCTCTTGAATATTCATTTGCACGCTAGCATCGCCAGCAATACAAATCACTTGCTCATGCGGCAGCGCCATTTTCGCGCCCATCGCCGCCGGCACCCCGAAACCCATCGTGCCCAAACCAGCGCTCGAAATCCAGCGGCGCGGCCCGTTGTTCAAGAATTGAGCCGACCACATTTGATGTTGACCGACATCTGTTGTGTAGTAAGCATCCGGCGCTTGGGTAGCCAACTCCGAAATCACCTCTTGCGGAGACAAAATGTCTGGGTAATGAGGCACAACTAACGGATAGTCCTGTTTCCACCGATCGATCCTGTGCAGCCAGTCCGCAGTCTGTCCAGCCTTCCCCGAAACTCCAGTCTCCCGACAGCGACGCAGCAAATCGATCAAAACTTGGCGGACATCTCCGACAATCGGCACGTCAGGGCCGCGATTTTTGCCAACTTCTGCCGGATCGATATCGATGTGAATCACCTTCGCCCGCGCGGCAAACTCGTCTAATTTTCCGGTGACGCGATCGTCAAACCGCGCCCCTACAGCAATCAGCAAATCGCACTCGGTAACGGCAAAATTAGCGTAAGCAGTGCCGTGCATCCCCAGCATTTTCACAGACAAAGGATGGTTTTCGTCAAAGGAACCTTTGCCCATCAGCGTTGTCGTCACCGGCAATTGGAAAAGTTCGGCGAGTTCCTTAATTTCCTCGTGCGCCCCCGCTGCGATCGCCCCGCCCCCCACATAAAGCAAAGGACGCTTTGCTTCCTTCAGCAAATGAATCGCTTGATTAATCTGGCGGGGATTTCCCTTCACCGTCGGCCGATAGCCCGGAATTCTCACTGCTCCGGGTTCCACGGGCAGATAGTCAAATTCTTCTAAACCCACATCCTTGGGTACATCAACCAACACAGGCCCCGGCCGCCCTGTACTCGCGATGTGGAAAGCTTCTGCCACAATTCGCGCCATATCTCTGGGGTCGCGCACTACATAGGAATGCTTGACAATTGGCAGGGTAATCCCGTAAATATCCGTTTCCTGAAACGCATCAGTGCCGATCGCCGGCCGGGGAACCTGACCGGTAATAATTACCATCGGGATCGAATCCATGTGTGCCGTCGCAATCCCCGTCACTAAATTAGTTGCGCCGGGGCCCGAAGTAGCAAAACAAACACCAACTTGTCCGGTAGCGCGGGCGTACCCGTCGGCCGCGTGAGCAGCACCTTGCTCGTGCCGCACCAGAATATGTTTGATAACGCCGGTTTCTTCAGCGCGGTAGAGTTCGTCGTAAAGCGGCAGAATTGCGCCGCCCGGATAACCAAAAATATGCTTGACGCCGTGGCGGATCAAGCTGTCAATCAGAGCAAATCCACCAGTTGCACGTCTGATGGTCACTTTAGTTTTTAGTTGCACAGAATTTCCTTCCTTAAACTAATTATGATTTTTAATGAAAGCTTTTATACTACTTTAATCTCAATTAATGAAACTATGAAAATTTAAGTGGTGAGATTTTACAAAAGATTTCGCGATCGCAGAGGGTTCGCCCGATCTAGACATTGTGGAACAGCAGAGGAAGAAAAGAAACAGAGGAAATAGCGGCCTCTATGTCGGTTTACCGCGATATGACGCTTGTATAGGATTCGTCATGCGACATTCGACAACAAAAACAATCGTTTCAGCAATTAAGAACGTCCTCACTATCAGGGGGATTGCTATGTTAGAGATCGATCGCGAAAATAAAGCCCTCTTCCCTCTTCCTTCTCCCTTCTTCTTGACCTCCGTTACATCCGTTACCTCCGTTACATCCCGTACATTGCTCGTTGCCGAACTTCCTTCTTGCCAAAGTCTCAGAGAACATCCTGCAATACTTTGCGAGTATGTTTCCAAGCTGCCATGCCCATCACCGATACCAAAAAGCCCAAACTCAGTAACACGATCCGCAAGCCGAGGTCATCCGATCGGACGGCTTTGCTGACAGCATCAGTCAGCGGGCCGGTAATCGCTAAAGGCAGGCTCAGAGCAATATTAATCGCATTGTTTTCCAATCCAAAGACTTTGCCCCGCATAGATTCTGGAGTTTTTTCTTGAATCAGAGCCTGCATCGGGCCGTTAATTAAGGAAGCACCAAAACCGAACAGAGCACTCAATCCGAATCCCACCCACAACTGTCGGGTAAAGGCAAACATTGCTAATACAAAACCCATCATCAAGAAACCGATTAAAGGTAGAGGTTTGTGGTGGAATCGACCGCCCCAGTGTCCCAAAAAGGCTGCGCCGAAGACCATTCCGACTCCCGCCGCAGCCAGCAAAAAGCCAAATTGAGTTTCTTTGAGACCTATTTTGCCTGAAAGCGCGATCGCCAGCACCTGAAGCGCCGCAAACACGGAATACAAAATTGTCAACTGCACCATCGCGTTGCTGACAAGGTGATTGTGTTTCAAATAGCGCAAACCTTCTTTGAGATCTTGCCAAGGATGGACATTTTTGCCACTGCTGCCGGCATGACTTTCTTTGATCCGCATGGCATAGATCAAACCTGCCGATATCAGGTACAACCCGCCCAGCAAAAACTCTTGAGAAGCTGGTCCGAAGCTGTGTTTGACCCAACTAAACAGCGGTTCGCCGATCGTCATCCCGACAATAATCCCGCCCATTGTGGACGAGGCGAACAGCGCATTTGCCGACATCAGTCCCTCTCGCCCCACAGCGAGAGGAATTGCCGCCTGCTCTGCCGGAGCAAAAAATTGCGTTACGGTAGAGATCAAAAACGTCACCGTCAGCAAAACCACAAAAGCTTTGGGCAAAAACGGCAAAGCTACAATCAACCCGGCTCGAATCACGTTGCAGGCGATCAGCATTTGCTTTTTGGAAAAGCGGTCTACCACGATCCCGGCTACTGAACCAAAGACGATCGCCGGCACGGTGTAGGCGATCATCACCGCTGACAGCATAGAATTTTCCGAATGTTGCCAAGAAACCGGCCAGGGTCGGTAGTCGCCGGTTTTCAGCAGAATAATCAGCAATACGTAAAAAATTTTATCCGCCACTTGGGCCAATAACTGGCCCGTCCACAAGGCTAGGAAGGGGCGATTTCTCAGTAGGGCATCAAGCCCGCTGCGGTCAGGGGGAGGGCTGGCTGGGTGCATAAGAATAGTTTAACTGACCGCCTCTGGCAATTATAGTTTTCAGCAATACGTGCAAATCTCACATAGCAAAGCGGAAACTCGGAAAACTCCTGTCTCCTGGGTTCTTTTTCTGTTTTAGCAGATCGGCGGGGGACGGCTGCAGTCTTCTTAACTGTACCGCGATCGGCCGGAGCCGAGAACCCGCGCGCCCGGAAAATCCGAGAAGATTGTTAAAGGTTGGCGTGCATTTCATCGCGAGTACAAGATAGGGTAATATACTTGACAAAATACTTGCTGTTGGCAGTGGTATTAAAAGATGTCACGCCGATTAAGTAATATAACGAAGGTACTAACTGTTAGGAGTGAAAAACTTGAAAAAGGTTGAAGCTATTATTCGCCCCTTTAAACTCGACGAAGTGAAAATCGCACTCGTCAATGCTGGTATTGTGGGGATGACTGTTTCTGAAGTTAGAGGTTTTGGCCGTCAGAAGGGCATGACAGAACGCTATCGCGGTTCTGAGTACACCGTTGAGTTTTTGCAAAAGCTCAAGGTCGAGATTGTTGTGGAAAACGATCAGGTTGACATGGTGGTTGATAAAATTATCGCAGCTTCCCGCACGGGCGAGATTGGCGACGGCAAGATTTTCATCTCTCCTGTAGAACAAATTATTCGGATTCGGACTGGGGAAAAGAACTTGGAGGCAATCTAAGATACTGGGGCATTGGGCATTGGGTATTGGTAATTGGTCTTTGGTAATTGGTCTTTGGTAACTGGTCATTGCTAAGGAAAAACCTCTTTCCTGTTTAATTCTGATACCTAACTCTCAATATCCAATGCCACAGTTACCCCCTGTTTTGGCTTTTTTCCTCATTATGGGTTGACAAGGTTCGCTATTTGTGGTAATAGAGCATGGAAGGCTCGGCCGCGGTGAGAGTGCGATCGCTTGATATCCGGTGTCATTTCGGCAAAAGTCTGTTGCTGTGCGGGTACGTAGAAAATGGGATCGTATCCGAAACCTCCCGTACCGCGAGGAGTGTGCAGGATTTCGCCTCGGCAAATTCCTTCTACTTGCAAGGCAATTGTACCGTCGGGACGGGCGATCGCGATCGCGCAAACAAATTGTGCTTCCCGGTTTTGTTGGCTACCCAATTCTTTGAGAAGTCGAGATATCCTGTCAGCATCGGTTTTCCCGTAGCGCGCGGAGTAAATCCCAGGTTGACCGTCGAGTGCATCTACCATTAAACCAGAATCATCGGCAATCGACCATTTGCCCGTTGCTTTTGCCACTTCAGACGCCTTCAAGCAAGCATTAGCAATAAAAGTTTCGCCTGTTTCCTCAATTTCCAACTCTTCCGGTTTGATCTCCAATTCCCATCCCAAATCTTGAAGATAAACTTGCATTTCCTTGAGTTTACCCGGATTGCCCGTAGCTACAACTAGCAATTTGCGATCGGTCATTATTTCAATTAAAACTTACTGCTTGATATTAACAAAAAAAACGTCGCACGATCGCAAATAAGTTATATTGTTTCTGGTTGCTTGGGAGTCGGTTACTTGGAGGCTGGGAAATAATGGGATTTTTTGACCGCAGATATCGGCGGATGAACACTGATTAACGCTGATAGTATTTGAGCTATTTTTATCTGCGTTTATCTGCGGTTCAAAACTATGATTAATTATGCGCCCACTTTTTCGCCCAGTTTAAGTTTTGCATAACTTCTTTCAATGTCGCCGCTTCTGAATACAGCCGCAACACTGGTTCGGTTCCGCTAAACCGAATTAACAGCCAACTTCCGTCGGCTAAACGGAATTTATATCCGTCAACTTTGTTGCAATCTACAACTGCTTTGTCGGCGATTTCTGTTAAGGGTTGATTTTGCAGCAGCGACAGCAAACGCGACCTTTCTTCCATGTTAGCTAAGTGCAAGTCGATTCTGTCATAAGCTGAAGTAAAGCTTGTTTCTTGTTGCAGTCGGCTGTAAATTTCGCTTAAGTCTTCCCCGGATTTGACAACTGCTTCTAATAAGTACAGCGCTGAAAGTAAAGCATCTCGTTCGGGAATGTGCGTACCGTAGCCAATTCCTCCGGATTCTTCGCCGCCGACTAAGACTTGGGTGGTTAACATTCGATCGGCTATATACTTGTAACCGATCGGCGTTTCAAATAAAGGCAAGTCGTACAGCTTGGCAATTTTGGGAATGATGTCTGAACCGCTGACTGTTTTGATGACTTCCCCCGTCAAGCCGCGCCGTTTTGCTAAATGTTCGATTAGTATGGGAACTAGGATTTGTGAACTGAGAAAGTTGCCGCTAGAGTCAACGGCTGCAATTCGATCGCTATCTCCGTCAAATACAAAGCCGATCGACAAACCAGAACTTTTTCGCTGATGAGTACGCATCACCCGAAATAACTGCGACAGGTAGCGCGGCAAAGGTTCCGGTGCACCGCCGCCGAACAGCGGATCTCGATCGCTGTTGATTTCATGTACTGTTTCTTCTAAAATTTGAGCTAATCCTCCGGCGGCGGCACCGTGCATTACATCTACAAATACTGTAATTTTGCCGCTGGCGATCGCTTCTTTAATCGCCTCAATATCTACCATTTCCCGCAAGGTTTTGCAGTAAGCCGGCCAAGGATTGAAATTCTCCAATTTGCCGGGAGTTGCTGAAAGTGCCGCCGGATTGTCTAGTTTTGCTTCTATCTGTTGAGTAACTTCGGGCGAAACTGAACCGCCAAATCCTCCCTTGACTTTTAACCCTAAATATGGACCGGGATTGTGGCTGGCTGTCAGGACGATCGCACCCAAAGCATTTAATTGTTTGGCAGCTAAACTGAAAGCTGGAGTGGGGGCGTAGGATTCGCTAAGCAGCACGTCAAATCCTGCGTTTTGGATGGCCACAGCCGCTGTTTTGGCAAATTCTTCAGCCAGAAATCGGCGGTCGTGACCGACAATTACGGTACCGCTGCTGCCATCGCTGCCGCCGGTTGGTGCGAGAACTTGTGCCGCTAAGGGAGCGACTAACGCTACGCGATCGAATGTAAAATCGTCAGCAATGATGCCGCGCCAGCCATCTGTACCGAATTTAATGGGATTCATTTAGTCACAAGTCATGAGTCACCCGTCTATTTTATGGGTTTATCAGTCGATCGTCATCTGATTTTAGATTTTAGACTTTAGATTTTGGATTATGGAATTGCTTCCACAGCCTTTACTCTGGCTATGGACTGTTGACTGCTGACTGTTGGCTGTCATTAGCCTTGCTTGATAGATTAGGTTGGGCGGAGTGAAACGGAGGGTTCGTCCCTCAAGCCAACCTACTAATTACTATTAACTGCCAACTGCCAACTGCCAACTGTCAAGTGTCAATTGACTAAAAGAATGCTGGTTGGTGGCGGATCAAATTCAGGAATTCTTCGCGAGTTTTCTGTTCTTCTTGGAACACGCCCAACATTGCACTCGTAACCGTCCAAGCACCAGGTTTTTGCACACCCCGCATCGTCATGCACATATGGCTGGCTTCCATTACTACGGCCACTCCCTTCGGTTCCAATATTGTCTGAACTGCTTCGGCAATTTGGCGCGTCAAACGTTCTTGCACCTGCAACCGGCGACTGTACATCTCGGAAATTCGGGCTAATTTGCTTAATCCCACTACTTTTTGGTTAGGAATGTAAGCAATGTGAACTCGGCCCATAAACGGCAGCATATGGTGTTCGCACATACTGAATACGCTGATGTCTCGTACCAGTACCATTTCGTTGTGGCCTTCGTCAAAGATAGCGCCGTTGAGGAGTTCTTCGAGGGATTGACTGTAACCGCTGGTGAGAAACCGCATTGCTTCTGCTACCCGTTTTGGGGTTTTGAGCAATCCTTCACGTTCGGGGTCTTCTCCTACTCCCAGCAGCATTGTGCGAACGGCCTCCATCATTTCTTCTTGGCCTACTTCGGAGGGTTTGGGCACGCTGGATTCTTGACCGTTCGAGGAATTGCGATCGGGTCTAGTGGGGATGCGCGGGGTGTTGTTGTCTGCAGTTTCTGAAAGTGTCATGCTGTCAGTCGAGATTGAGTTCGATCCATTGGAACTGGTGTTTGATGAAATTGTCATAAGAAGTTGGTGTGAGGGTGAATCGATTTTGGATTTGGGGATATAGCTAGAGATTCAAAGATTGTTGAATTCGAGAAAAATCCAGCAGTCTAAAATCTCAAGTTCACAAAACTCCTGCGTTGGACATGAGGGTGATTTCTTCAATTACTGCACTTGCTGGCAACTGAACTGCGTGCAGAATTGATTGGGCGACGATTTCTGGGGTTAACATGGCACTGCGATCGAAGTTGGCGTCCACGGTATTTGTGTCCCACATGGGAGTATTGACAGAACCCGGACAGATTGCTGTGACGCGAATTCCGTGAGTCCGTTCTTCGGCGGCTAAGGTTTTAGACAAAGCCATGAGACCGAATTTGCTGACGCAGTAAGCTCCCCAGTTGGGGAAGGTTTGGCTGCCGGCGATCGAGGAAACGTTGATGATGATTCCCGATCCGCGATCGCGCATGGAGGGCAAAACTCCTAGAATGCACTGCCAAACGCTAGTTAGATTGAGGTCTAGAACGCTCTGCCACTCGGCTAGGGGCGTTTCCGTCAAAGAGCCGGTGTAGCCCATGCCAGCGCTGTTGACGAGGATATCTACGGAACCCAATTGAGATGCGATCGCGCTGATGCTGCTTTGCACTTGCTCAATTTTTGCCAAGTCTAAGGGATAAGCTTCTGCTTTCACTCCGACTTTTCGGGCTGCTGCGGCAACGGCTTCTAACTTTTCCGACTCTCGGCTAACTAAGGCCAGATTTATGCCCTCGGCGGCGAATGCTAGAGCCGTCGCTTTGCCAATACCGCTGCTGGCTCCGGTTATCAGAGCCTGCTTTGTTGTTGGATGGTTCATTAAGTGTCCTAATACTTTGGCTCGGCAAATCCCTCAAGCGTTGCAGCCTTCTTCGGCAAATTAGACAACTGTCTGCTGCGGGTGATAACAGTTAATTATGAGATGAACATTAAGAACTGTTAAGCCGGTGTCACCTGAGAAATTATAACACTGCTGACCGATCGGCAGAATAATGAGCTGTGAGTTATGAGTTTAAAGTTAAAAATTTTTAACTCATAACTGATAACTCTGAATCGATCGGCTCAAGCAGAAATTTCAGTGAATACACCGATGTGGCGAAACTTTTGATACCGGAGTTCGCGTCGCTGCTGAGCCGTAAGCTGTGTTAGTTCTGCTAAGTTTTCTAACAAAGCTTGTTTGAGTATGGACGCAGCTTTGAGGGGATTCGAGTGAGCGCCGCCGATCGGCTCTGGTACTATTTGATCGAGAATGCCGAGGTTTTTCAAATCCCAGGAAGTGATTTTCAGGGCTTCTGCAGCCAAGTTAGCTTTACCAGAGTCTTTCCAGAGAATGGCTGCACAAGCTTCGGGGGTGGCGACGGTGTAGACGGAATGTTCCAGCATCAACAGCCGCTCGCCGACACCGATACCCAATGCGCCACCGGAACCGCCTTCGCCGATGACGGTGCAAATAATGGGAACGTCGAGGCGAAACATTTCTCGGAGGTTGCAGGCGATCGCCTCTCCCTGTCCGAGCTGTTCTGCTTCTAAGCCCGCCCAAGCTCCCGGAGTGTCGATAAAGGTGAAAATCGGCATTCCGAAGCGATCGGCGTGTTCCATCAACCGCAGGGCTTTGCGGTAGCCGCCGGGAGCAGCCATACCGAAGTTGCGGGCGATATTGTCTTTAGTGTCGCGCCCTTTTTGATGGCCAATAATGACTGTGGGACGCCCATCTATGCGGGCAATTCCGCCGACGAGGGCCGGGTCGTCTCCGCCGCGCCGATCGCCGTGAAGCTCTATCCACTCGTCGCTAATTGCCTGAATGTAATCGAGCGTGCTGGGGCGGCGCGGGTGACGGGCGAGTTGCAGCCGCTGCATGGGGGACAAGCTGCTGAAGATTTCTTGTCGCAGTTGGGCCGAGCGAGCTTCGAGTTTGCGAATTTCGTCGGTGACATCGACGCTGTTTTCTTCGGCGAGTTCGCGAATCTGGTGAATTCGGGTTTCGAGTTCGGCCAGAGGCTTTTCAAAATCTAACAGTAAGGGTTTACGGTCTGGGTTTGGCACGCGGATAATTTCTATAAGGTTTTGTCAGGTTTTGTCGATCGACTATTTCCAGATCCTACCCTGTCAGGGGATGCTGAAAAAGAGGGGAAATTGGGAAGTTTTGAATTTTGAATTATGCTTGGCATACTAAGCTTGTTGAAAACCAGAGACTTGAGCCTCGTTTTTTGCTACACTATTTTTGCTTGCTTCTGATTTTTACGCCTCTATTTCCCAGCGTCCCTGGGTTCCCCACCGCCACAAAAGACCTAACCCTGCTGAACAGTTCCCAAGTCCAAAAGCGACACCAGCGCGATCGAACTCACCTCTTCGGAAGCTTTAACAGCCCTGTCTATATTACATTTTGTCGCCAACTATCAAATATCCGAATAATTAAACACAAACTCTTGCGACCAATCACATCCGCTTGTTCTGAACTACAAACTACTTTTATTATGCTCGTGCTCTGGGAGATAATGTTAATAGTTGACTGTTAACGCTTAACCTTATCAAAAAAGTTACTGGTTATTATCAGAAAAACTTTCCTCAATAACCAATAACTACAACACATCACATCAAAATGACATTAAAGGCCTGAAACCGTGCTTGACAGAAATATGACCGATTTGCTCCATCTTTTCCACAGTAATTTGATTTCGTCCCCAAGAAAAGTTGGTATACATTTTTTCAAATTCCAGCAGCATTGATTCAGCAAAACAGGCAAACAACTGTCTGCCCGGTACATCCATATTGACAATCTTCATAATTTTCCACTCAATATCGAGGGAATGCTCTACAATGCCGCCATTGAGTACGTAAATTTCTGGATGCTGAACCTGAGTTGCCAGATTTTTTGGATAGCCGCCGTCAATCAATAAACAGGGTTGCTTCAATGTCTTAGGGTCAATTTCTACTCCCTTGGGCATACTGGCTACCCAGACTACAATATCAGCTTGGGGCAGGGCTTCTTCCAAGTCCATGATTTTGCCTCGCCCCAATTCTGATTGCAAATCTTGCAATCGTTCTTTGTCGCGGGCAATCAGCAACAATTCTGCTACATTTGTTTTAACATTGAGCCAGCGACACACCGCACTGCCAATATCCCCCGTAGCACCGCAAACGGCTACAGTGGCTTTTGAAAGTTCAATTCCCAATTTTGGGGCTGCTTCTTCTACTTGGCGGCAGAGGATGTAAGCCGTGTGAGTGTTACCGGTAGTGAAGCGTTCAAACTCCAACTTGAGATTGCGAATTTGCTTAATTTGCTGCAAGTTGAAAGTCTCAAAAATGATCGAAGAAAAGCCGCCTAAAGCAGTGATGTTAATCCCGTTTTTTTGAGCGTGTGCCATCGCATTAAGGATTTTGCGAGTGGCTGCTTTAATCCGGCGAGTGGCTAGCATTTCTGGCAGAAAACAGGACTCCACATAGCGGCCTTCTATTTTTTGTCCAGTGATGCTTGTTACCGTGATCTGATCAACTATTTGGGGCGGTGCGCTGCACCAAAAATCGAGACCTTGATCGGCATATTCTGGATAGCCCAGCTCGTTAGCTACTGATTGGGCGTGTTCTAAGCTGGTTAAGTGACCGATTAGACCAAACATTAAGTTGTCAAATGAAGGAAGATTGAAAATGGAAGATGGAAGATGGAAGATGAAAGATGGAAGATGAAAGATGGAAGATGGGAAGATTAAAAATTTATTTTTTAAAATGAGTTATCCCCTTTTTAACTTTTAATTTTTAATTTTTTTCCCATTCCTTATTTCCCAATTAACTAGGCTGCGAGGCCTTGTGCTGACATCCGCATAATATCGCGGTTGTTAAAGCCTATGTTGCCTAGGGCTTCGCCGTAGGCAATCATAAAGTCTTCGATTAAAGCGTCTTTTTCCATTCCCAAAACGCGGGCATCGTCTGCGACAGAGTTTAGCAGTCTCCAGATGATGGGCAGGTTTTCCCGGTTGGCGGCTTCTAGTTCGGCTTTGGATTCCTCAAAGTGAGCTTGCAGCCAGACTTCCCCAAAGTTGAGGTGGCTATATTCTTCTTTGACGACGCCTTCGGTGATTTTGCGGGCAAAGTCATCGGCGACGGGGATGTAGATGTTGTAAGCTGCGATCGCAAAACACTCGATAATTAGCGATTGAATCAACAAGCAAGTTACAATCTGACCTTGGGCCGCGGCCGTCTGGAAGTTTTTGTGCAGTTCCGAAAAGAACTGCTTGGCAAATGCCATGTCGGGCGTGACTTTAAGATTCCGGCCACAAGCTTGGAAGCCTTTCATGTGGCGGTTCTCCATCTTGGACAAGCCAATTAACTCTGCTTTTTTGTCAGCCAACAGTTCGGCCAGTGTCAGGTAATTGTCGTGAGCTTCTTGTTCGCCTTCAATCACAATGGCGTTGATGCGGCTGTAAGCATCTTTGTAAGTTTCGGTTTGAAAGTCAATTGTTGGGCTGGCCTCAAGCTGGGGCATAGATATGTAGTCTCCTCATATAAGCTTGTGGGATGTTTGGAAACCCCTTTAAAATTGGGGGTCAGTGACAGTACACTTTACCTATTTTGAACGCACCCCATCTAAATCACAGATTATAGCTGAGGATTCTTTCGACAAAGAACTTTTCTTTGACGTTCCGGGAAAAACTGGCGTCCTCAGCGTGTTTGCCGGACTTTTGCCGTCGAACACTCCAGAAAGACTATCGCTAGAATGCTATCTATTTACTAATTACTTGAATTAGTCGTTAGTCGATCTTTTGCCCGGAAATAGATGATAGAAATACGGTCTATGTCTCCACCTTGAAGGGTTTTACAGTACCAACTCTATCTCTAACATTATATCCTAATCACAACTTCCTCCCTAGGTACTCCTTCTTTCCCTCTAGGACATATTATGTTGTTGTATGGGAAGCCTTTGGGAGGCGATCGGGTGGGATAACGTCACAGGCTTATTATTTTAGGTTAATTCACAATTTTATGGGTAAATCCTTTGACAGATCTCAAGCGCTGGAACTACTGAGTTTTATTTTGTTGCTGGCGGGGGCTGCGCTGGTGCTGCTGCCACTGGCTGCTGTATTTTTAGTTTCTGTATCACCATCTGGTGTCGGTGTCAAGACCACAGGCCTGACTTTTGCGAACTATCAGGAGGCTTGGCGGCGGGGCAATTTTTTGTTGGCATTCCTTAATTCTACTGTAGTGGCGATCGCAGTGACGGGTTTTCAGGTTGTGACTTCTGCTTTGGCTGGTTATGCTTTGGCCAGGCTGAAGTTTCGCGGCCGACAGGCCCTAGTTTTAGGGGTTTTGGCGACACTGGCTATTCCGTTTCAGCTTTTGGTGATTCCGATTTTCTTGGTTTTGAAGTGGGGTCATCTGCTGAATACTTACGGGGCGCTGATTTTGCCGACGGCGGCTAACGGTTTTGGGATTTTTCTGCTGCGCCAGTATTTTATGACGGTTCCGGTGGAGTTGGAGGAGGCTGCAATGCTGGATGGGGCTAACCGATGGCAAGTGTTGTGGCAGGTGATGTTACCTTTGGCCCGCCCTGCTTTGGTGACGCTGTTTTTGTTTACGTTTATCGGGGAGTGGAACGATTTGTTTAAGCCGCTGGTATTTACGACGCGGCCGGAGTTGCGGACTGTGCAGTTGGTTCTGGCTGAGTTTCAGGAACAGTTTACTAGCAGTTGGCAGTTGTTGATGGCAGCAGTGGTAATTGGAACAGTGCCGGTGGTATTGCTGTTTTTGGCCGGTCAACGGCAGTTTATTCGGGGGATTGCGGAGACGGGGATTAAGAATTGAGGTGGAGAGAGATTGGCGATTAAGTTTCTAGTCACATCTTGTACCAATGTCAGCAACAGCCAAGATGCCTTTTGCTGACATTGGTACAAGATTTGAGTTTGTAGTCACTCGGCGACTCCACTCGCTAGTATAAAAACAAAATCAACTCCCAGCGGACTAATAGATAAAGCAGATATCAAAGTATTATTTGAATCTATGCAAAAGCTCGGTTTATTTTTATTTGTCATATCTTTTCTGCCCTGGCTGGCAATCTTGTTTGTTGTGCCCTTCCTGCCACTGGACATTCCCCAAAAAACTACTTTATCTGTCGTTCTAGCTGTTGGGGCAGAGGTTTGTTTTTGGATTAGCGTAATGCTGTTGGGGAAAGAAGTAGTTACCAAATATCGGCGTTATTTGCATCCCCGCTATTTTTGGAAAAAAATCCGAAATTTCAACCGCAGATGAACAGGGTTCGACGCAGATATTCACCCTGGATGTGGGCGTTTATCTGCGGTGAAGGTTGAGCTATTCGCTGAAAATTTGCAAGCGAATAGAGCGTTCTCCGTCTCCAAAATCCACTTCAATCTTTTCTCCCGAAAGACTGTCCAAGCATCCCAAAAGCAAGCGTAAATTTGGTGTACTTGCTCCTGTATCCACGTATAATCTATCAGCTAAACTGCCTAAACGCTTCCAAATCGTGTAGAGTTTGACTACTGTTTGTTCTAGCTGTGCGGCTTGTTTTACAACGTCGGCTGTAGTTCCCAAACAGCCTACTCGCAAAGATTCTTCTAAGGCCATTTCCATGTCTAAGTGAGACTGATTGAGAGCTTGCACTTGGGCGGCTGCGTCGAGATATTTTGATAAGTTTTTGGCGTCGGAAGTTAGCTGTTTGACAGTATCTACGTCGGGATTTTCTGCTACTTCTTTTTGAATTTCGCTTTGGTGAGATGGGGAGAGTTTCTCCATTTCTTTGACTAAAGGAGCGAGGTAGCGGGAAGGTAGAGAACCGGTAGATGCTTTTTCTTTGACTTCTTCTGGCAATAAATCTGAGTTCATTGCCATCCATTCGTCGGAGAGTTGTTTGACTTCGCGGCGGGTGATGCGATCGCCACTTGCTGCGGCATCTGTTACCATTTGCTGAACTTCGGGAGATGCTTTGGCGGTTTCTACAAAGGCTCTTTTGCTGAAGTTTCTAATGGAATTGGGGTCTAAATCTCCTTGCTGGATCAGAGTATCGGCACTATTAGCTAATTCTATCAAAGAATAGGCTTGACTTTTGCCAATTTCTCTTTCTTTTAGCCAGTTTAAAAAGCCTGTTCCGCGTCCTTCGCCACCTTTTTTTTCTCTGTCTCTAACTGTTCGGAGGATTCGTCCCCGCCAAATGTCGGTTTGCAAGTCGAAGCGATCGCACACTTTCCAGGCATTGTCAACCTGATTGTCAAAATCAAAGTCTGGTATTTGTTCGTCTTCGGGGTCTGGCAATTGGAAATTGATATCGGTAAAGCCGTTGAGGGCTTCTGCAAGTTCTGCGGGATTTAGGGGGACTTCAGCCATTAGGAAAAATTTGTGTAGTGCAACAGCCGGTTTAATTGGTAACTTGCACGGGTTGACAGTTGAGACGCTATATGTAGCGGTAAGGTAGGCAAAATTTACCTACTAATAGAGTTTTTGTGCAAGTCATATCATTATTGCACGATGGGGTGCGATCGGGCGATCGCTACCTGCACAAAAAGTCTTCTCCGAGAGTAGCCCCACAGCGTCGCAACAATCAAAAAGTCGATGGCACAGATAGTCCGGTATTGTGAAGAAACAGCCACTAAGGGGATAGTTAAAGGAACTAATTACCCACTAAAACGGCGATACTTTATCGCGTTCAATCTCCTCGGCCGGATTCGTTTTCCCATTCAAAATTGTGCCATCTTCGGGGAGATTTTCTAATCGATCGCGCTTCTTAAAGCGATCGCGAGCCGAGACAACCACCACATACAGAACCGGCACTATAAACAAACTCAAGACAGTAGAAACAACCATCCCCCCCGCGATCGCATTCCCTAGCGATCTACGACTGGCCGCCCCCGCACCTTCTGGGTTAACCAGAGGAGCAATACCCAAAATAAAAGCTAGAGAAGTCATCAAAATCGGTCGTAAACGCTCTTGAGAAGCCTCAACTGCCGCCTTAGCAATTGGATATCCCCGCTCCCGTAACTGGTTCGCAAACTCCACAATTAAAATCGCATTTTTACTAGCCAATCCAATCAACATTACCAAACCAATCTGGCAATAAACATCATTCGCCAAGCCCCGCAACGACTGAGCTAAAAGTGCACCCAAAATCGCCAGAGGAACCGCCAGCAAAATAATGAAAGGATCGACATAATTTTCGTACTGAGCAGCCAACACCAAGAACAC
The DNA here is from genome assembly GCF_036701355.1 of Microcoleus sp. Pol12B3. Lineage (NCBI taxonomy): Bacteria > Bacillati > Cyanobacteriota > Cyanophyceae > Oscillatoriales > Microcoleaceae > Microcoleus > Microcoleus sp. Pol12B3. The sequence goes on along the minus strand of NZ_JAUBQS010000059.1, from coordinate 22,405 downwards.
AAAAATCAGCCCCAAACCGAAAATAATCGGTGCTTGACCCCCCGATTCAATTTCTTCTAAAGAACTCCCCGACCATTCATAGCCAAAACCAGAAGGCAAAACTTGAGCCGACACCTTTTCCATCGATTTTAGCGCCTGTCCAGAACTCGCTCCCGGAGCCGGAGAGCCAGTAATCTCAATTGACCTATACAAATTGTAGTGGTTAACAGTTTGTGCGCCCACCACCGGAGTGATCTTCACCACATTGCTCAAAGCAATCATTTCATTCTTTCCAGAACGCACATATAATTTCCCAATATCTTCAGGGTTATCGCGAAACTGTTTATCAGCCTGAACATACACCCGATAATTGCGCTGCTGGAGGTTAAAATCATTGACATACTGAGCACCCAGAGCCGTTTGTAACGTACTGAAAACATCATTAATGGGAATATCTAGAGCCTTAGCTCGATTGCGGTCAACCTCCACAATTAACTGAGGCGTATTCGCAGCAAATGTACTAAATACCGCTTGCAATCCCGGTGTCTGATTTGCCTGCTTCAAAATCCCGCCCATAGCCTGGACTAAGCCATCTAAACCGCCGTTACCTTTGCGGTCTTGCAATTGAAATTGGAAACCCCCAAATTGACCTAAACCTTGAATAGCAGGCGGATTCACTGGGAAAATTCTAGCTTCGGGAATCGAGAAAAACTTACCCCGCAACTTACCAATAATCGCTTGTACGGTTTGATCTTCTCCGTGACGTTCTTCCCAGGGTTTCAGGGTAGTAAATATAATGCCTTGATTAGAAGTGCTACCGCTAAAACCAAATCCACCGACTGAAAAAGTCCCGACAACTTCAGGAAGTTTGAGGATTTCTTGTTCCACTTGATCCATTACTTTCTGAGTGTATTGCAGCGAAACACCTTGGGGCCCTTGAATAATTGTCATAAAATAGCCCTGGTCTTCTTCCGGGATAAATGCTGTGGGCACTGATAAATAAAGCCAAGCTGTTACTCCTAGAGAAGCGATGAACACGAGGGTGACAATAGTCTTAATTCCTGTGAGAAATATTAACGATTTCCGATATTGCCGCTGTACCCAATTGAGAACTCCATTAAAACGGTCAAAAACCCAACCTAGCGGACCCCCAAACTTGGGCCCTCGACGCAGCAATATAGCTGAAAGTGAGGGCGTGAGAGTAATAGCAATAAAGGTAGAAAGCAGAACTGAAAAAGCAATTGTCAGTGCAAATTGTTTGTAAAGCGCTCCTGTAGTTCCGGGGAAAAATGCCACAGGTACGAACACTGCCATCAACACTAAAGAAGTCGCAATTACAGCGCTAAAAAGCTCCCGCATCGACTCAAAAGCTGCTTCGCGGGCATTCATTCCTTGGCGGATGAGGCGGTCAATATTTTCTACTACAATGATAGCGTCATCAACCACTAATCCCGTCGCTAATGTCAGACCAAACAGAGATAAACTGTTAATCGTAAATCCGAAAACTTTGATAAAGGCAAACGTCCCAATCAAAGAAATTGGAATTGTGATGATAGGAATAATAGTGGTGCGCCAGTCTTGTAAGAAAACAAAAATCACTATCACCACTAGCAAGACTGCTTCAAATAATGTCTTGACTACTTCTGCCATCGACTCTTCTACAAACAAAGTCGTGTCCAGCGCTACTCTATGTATCAAACCCGGAGGGAAAGCAACCGCTAGTTTTTCCATTTCTGTTTTGACGGCATGGGCAACATTCAAAGCATTACTTCCAGGCAGTTGGTAAATCCCTAAACCTACTGCATCGTTGCCTCGAAATCGCAGAAATGAGCTGTAATTCTCTGCCCCTAGTTCTGCTCTCCCCACATCTTTTAATTTAACTAACGTTCCATTGGTCTCTGTTTTGAGGACGATTTCTTCAAATTCGGCTGGTTCTTTCAGGCGACTTTCAGCACGCAAGTCAATTTGATACATTTGTCCCTGGGGAGCCGGTTCTTGACCAACTCTCCCAGCACCAACTTGCAAGTTTTGTTCGTTGAGAGCCGTCGTTACATCTTGCATTGTGAGACGGCGAGCTGCTAGTTTATTTGGGTCTATCCATAAACGCATTGCATAGCGTCTTTCCCCAAAAATTCGCACGTCGCCAACACCTTTTACCCGCTTTAAAGCATCTGCTAAATATAGGTCAGCGTAGTTGCTTAAAAATATGGTGTCGTATTCTTTATTTTCTGTAAATAAACCGATCGCTAGTAGGAGACTTGTAGATTGTTTGGTAACTCTAACTCCTGTGCGTTGTACGGCATCGGGTAGCTGGGGTTGAGCAACTGCAACTCGATTTTGAACATCGACCCCGGCAATGTCTTTGTTGCGCGAGGAATCAAAGGTAGCTGTAATGGTGCTAGTGCCATCGTTACTACTACTAGAAGTTAGATATTTGAGTCCTTCAACGCCGTTAATTTGTCTTTCTAGGATGTTGGTAACGGCATTTTCGACAATTTCAGCACTAGCCCCGCTATAGTTAGCTGTGACGTTTATTTGGGTAGGGCTGATGTCGGGGAAGCGCTCGATCGGCAGGCTGGGAATGCTGATTGCGCCTACCAAAATAATAATTAAGGCGCAGACGCTAGCAAAGACTGGTCGTTTAATAAAGAAATCTGCAAACATTATTTGGGTAATGGGTAGTTGTTAGTTGATAATTGCTAATTCCTAATTGCATGAACTTCAGTCAAAAATTAAAATAGCCCTCTTTTTGAGAGCGGAGCAATCAAGTAGTTTCACGTAAGGTAGTTGTTGCGCTTTAGCACTCTTAATTCCTATCTTAAGAGCGCTGAAGCGCAACAAACTACCTTATTTTTTGCTTTCTACTTGTAATTTTTTCCCTGCTCCTTCCCCTTCCTCTTGAGCCATAATGGGGGCGCCGTCTGTCAGGTTAAGGATGCCTGCGGTGACAATTTTTTCGCCGGCTTGCAAACCTTCGATAACTTGATAATTATTTCCCTCAATCGCTCCCAATTTCACAGCTTTTTGGTGCGCTACTAAAGGTGGCATTCCAGGTTTTTGCTGTTCCGGCTTTTGAGCTGTGAATACAAAAGTTTCTCCGCCTAAGCGAGTGACTGCTGTTACTGGAACTAAAATTCCGGGGTTCTGTTTCCAGATGACTTTAGCTTTTACAAACTGGAGATTAAGCAGTTCGCCACCGGGGTTGGGAAAGGTGGCTTTAGCTAAAATTGTTTGGGAATTCGCGCTGACGTTTGGGGAGATAAAACTGATTTGACCTTGGGCGATCGCCTTACCTTGAGCGTCGAGCATTTGTACTGGCAGCCCTAAGCGTAATTGAGGCTGCCGTTCCAAAGGAATTGATAACCGCAAGTCTAGCAATTGGTTCTCTGTCAGGGTGGCAATGGCGTTACCTTTTTGCAAGTAATCACCTACTTTCACTGGTATGTCGCCGATGACTCCCGCGAAAGGCGCGATGACAGCAGTTTCTTGCAGTTGTACTTCAAAGCCGCGCACTTGAGCGGCGGCCTCGGCAACTTGCGCTTCCGCTTGATCGAGCTGTTCTTGGCGCGTACCGTTGGCTAACTGCGCTAATCTGCTCTTGGCTTGTGCGACTTCTGCTTCCGCTTTGGCTATTTCCTCTGGGCGCGAACCGTTTTGCAATTGCCGCAAAGCTTGCCGCTGCTGTTGCAATGCCGCTGTCCGGCGCTCGATCTCGGCTTGTCTGTTCTTTTGCCGCTGCTCGAACCGCCTTTGAGCTTCTCGGAGATTGGCTTTGGCTGTGCCTTCTTTTTGGGCGTATTGTTCGAGGGTGTTGGCGGATTCTGCGCCTTCTTTTGCCAATGCCTGATATCTGGCAAGCTGCTGGCTGGCTAATTTTGCTTCGGCTGTGCTTGCTTCTATTTGCGCTCTTGCTTGGGCAATGTCTTCTAAGAGGCTACCTGTTTGGGCGTCGGCGAGGTCGGCTTCAGCTTGGCTAACGCGGGCTTGGGCTTGACCAATTTCTTCTGGCCGAGAGCCCGATCGCAGTTGGGCGAGGTTGGCTTGGGCTTGGGCGACTTGGGCTTGAGCTTGAGCGATTTCTTCGGGCCTTGCTCCTGCTTGCAATTCGGCTAAATGGGATTGAGCGCGAATCAGGTTGGCTTGGGATTCCCTCAAGTCAGCTTGGGCGCTGTCGCTTTTCATGCGGGCGATGGCTTGCCCTTTGTTTATGAAGTCCCCGGATTTGACAAAAATCTCCGTGACTAGCCCTTCTACTTGGGGTTTGATCTCTACCGAACGCTTGGCTTCTAAGCTGCTGACAAATTCTGAGGCATCTTGGACTGAGCTGGTTTGTACGGCTGCGAGCTTGACTGGTATGCCTGGGGGTTGGGCTGCTGCTGCGGGTTGCTGTGCGCGATTATGACCCGATTGCCACGAGTACCAGCCGATACCTGCTGCGCCTGTGGCGATCGCGATCGCTGCAATTAGGGGCCAGCGCGATCCTGGTTTACCAACAGGTTGGGGGCGATCGGCAACGGCCACAGAATCCTGCAGTTGCTCGCTGTCTGCATCGGCTGGGTGCAGTTCCGGTGTGAGAGATTTTTGCTCTTGGGCTTCAACGACGGATTCTGGGGATTTAGAATAACTCATGGGCAGCACCACTTAGATTTTTTTTAACTTCTGACTTACTGAGACTTGGGCGGAATATTTGATTCTCCGGCGTTCCCCTCAAACAGAGGGGGAATAAGGACAAGCGATTTTAAACAGGATGGAATCGGGAAAGTCCCTTTTTAATGGGGTTGGGGTATGTGCAGGGCTTTAGTCTCATCGCAGTTAGCCAAGCCAGGGAGTGATTATTTTTAGGAAAGCTTCTTGTTATCTCTCAAAAGTTACGATGGCAGGGAAGATTACACATCCTTCTTATGACTCACCTGAGTGGGTGAGTTGGAAGGATTTTTCCTGGGAGTCGGCGGATTCAGCGGAGATTGGGGACTCACGCACTCCGGCGATCGCGCTTTTTTCCTTGGCTAGTTGGTCGGTTAACCACTCTATCTCTGATGCCAGCACTGACTTGCAGCGATCGCGAGAGGCGAATTGATAGTCGTCGGTTAGTGGATATTCGCTCTTGAGGCTTTCGATGTAGTCTTGTCGGGTGTAACAGGCTCGCAAGCGGTGTTCCAACAATTTCAGCCTTTCTGCGGGTTCTAAGTCGCCAAAAAAGAAAAACTTGATTTGGAACCGGGAACCACTGTTAACCCAGCTTTCTTGAGGGTGTTCGAGCATTTTTTGCCGCCAGAGTTCGCGCCCTTTGGCGGTAATTCCGTAGATTTTGCGCGGACAGCCCGCATCTCCGGCTTCTTCGGCAATTACCGAAATCTCCCCTCGCTCTTCCAAGCGCTTCAGCAGCGGGTAAATTGCTCCGTAGTTGACGCTGATGCAACTGCTCATAAACAGCTCCAGTTGTTGCTTTAACCGATAGCCGTGCAGGGGTTGCAACTGTAGCAGCCCAAGGGCTGATAATTCAAGCATTTATATCAAATTGATATTATAGTCTGAATTATATAACTATATCTGACTCAAGGGCGATCTGGTCAATAGTTAATTTGAAAGAAATTACATCACGATGCACGGAAACTAATATTTGTCAATACCCTTAATATATATTTTTTGTGTTTCAATAAAGGGCGATCGCTTTATAATTATAGAATCCATTTGAGAAATCACAATAGTGCTGATTTACCTCGATTTCGGTCACAGGAAGGGCAGAATCTCACTTGTGTTCAAAGTGAGATTCTGCCTGGTCTTGGATGTCTCCGAAATGATTTAATAGACTCTGCTCAATAGGTGCGATTTCTGCCACATATCTCTTTTGGGTAAAAGCACCAGAACTTTTCTTGGCATGGGTTGGTTGAATTTTAAAACCCTCATATATTTTAGTATTTCTTGAGGAGCTATCGCAACCGCTGTTTTTTCGTAGCTGATAGTCATATCATTTATGTATTTTTTTGCTACGAAACAATTGTTGAGTGGATTTTAAGGTAGCCTGTTTCTAAGGTTAGAGTGTGTGAGATTGTCGATTTTTATTGAGTAATTAAAGAATAAGAATGCACTCTATGCGTCACTTAAAATTAGATGTTATTACCTGCGAACAATCATCATCAAATATACTTTATTAAGCACAAATTATCTCAAATAAGATGCTCTTGACATGACACAGGTAGAGTGATTCATCTCGCTCCTCCAACCAAAACTCAACGTCCTGCAATCACTTGAAATAGCCAGCCAAAAAGCATCACACTCAAGAATATCACGCCTCCGACAATTAACATCAAACCCAACAGCAACACCGCCACAAATAGCCAATCGGCTTTTTTGCCTTGTTCCGGGGAACCTAAATGAGCGTCCAGCAATTCTATATTTTTGACATTAGCTTTCCAAGCAACATCCAACAAGTCTCCGGCCACTGGTACCGTGCCGGCAACTGTATCAAACACGATGTTAGCAGCCATTTGTACTAAAGTCTCTTGAGGCACTCCCATTTGAGCGGACTTAAAGACAACATAACCTGCAAAGATTGAACTGATTAAATCGCCGCCGCCCGGTATCAGTCCCAATATCGGATCGAGTCCGATGCGGTATTTTGTGCCGGGAATCGGAATTGCATTGTCTAGTAAATGGCTGATGCGGCGGAGTCGGCGCAAGGATGCAACATGAGATGGGCTGGGAGTATTTCCGGAAGAATTTTGTATAGGAGAACGTGACATTTAATTACTCTCGATTGCGATATTAATGCTAGTTTATGATATTTATTGAAGCATACTCTAGTTGGGTCTCTATGCCTCAAGAAAGATTTTTAGTAATTTTAGCCGATCGCCTTTTGTTTGTTTTTGAATGCACAGAAACCCGGTTTCTGTTCAAAACCGGGTTTCTTGCTTCTAGCTGGGGGCTTTTAATTTAGCCTGTTATTTGTTGCCTTCAGTGAAGTCGGCGTCAATCACGTCGTCGCCGCCACCTGTTGGGCCGCCGTCTCCGTAGCCGCCGGGGCCGCCAGGGCCATCAGTTGGGCCGCCTGCTTGCTGGTACAGGTTGCTGCTGACAGCGTAGAATGCTTGCTGCAACTCTGTTGTCAAGGTTTTGATCCGATCGTCATCTTCACTGCCGATCGCCTCGCGCAAGTCTTTGAGCAACCCTTCAATCTTAGTTTTGTCAGCAGGGGGGACTTTATCACCCAATTCTGCCAACTGCTTCTCGATTTGATAGGCTTGAGAATCAGCTTGGTTTTTGCGATCGATCCTTTCGCGACGCTCTTTGTCAGCAGCCGCATTTGCCTCGGCTTCCTTGACCATTTTCTCGACTTCATTGCTGGGCAAAGTAGAAGCACCAGTAATGCTAATCGATTGCTCCTTGCCAGTACCTTTATCTTTGGCAGCTACATTCAAAATACCGTTAGCATCGATATCGAAAGTAACTTCAATTTGAGGTACGCCACGGGGGGCTGGTGGAACTCCATCTAAGCGGAAGGTTCCCAAATCCTTGTTATCATTCGCCATTTCCCGTTCGCCTTGCAAAACGTGAATTTCCACGTTTGTTTGGCCGTCTACAGCAGTCGAGAAAGTTTCCGACTTCTTGGTAGGAATAGTGGTGTTGCGGGGAATGATTTTGGTCATCACGCCGCCCAAGGTTTCGACGCCGAGAGACAGCGGAGTAACGTCGAGCAACAGGATGTCTTTGACTTCGCCGGAGAGTACGCCGGCTTGAATTGCTGCACCGACTGCAACCACTTCGTCCGGGTTTACCGTTTGGTTGGGTTCTTTGCCAAGGAGTTTTTTGACCAGTTCTTGCACGGCAGGAATCCGGGTAGAACCACCAACTAAGACGACTTCATTAATTGCAGATTTGTCTAATTTGGCGTCGCGGATCGCATTTTCGACGGGGATGCGGGAGCGATCGATCAAATCCGAGCACAGTTCTTCAAACTTGCCCCGCGTCAAAGTCGTGTCCAAGTGTTTTGGCCCGTCTTGAGTCGCGGTAATAAACGGCAGGTTGATTTCTGCTTGCGTAACGCTTGACAGTTCAATCTTGGCTTTTTCTGCTGCTTCCGTCAGGCGTTGCAGTGCTTGTTTGTCTTTGCGAAGGTCAATGCCTTCGGCTCTTTGGAATTCGTTAGCGATGTAATCTACGATTTTTTTATCGAAGTCGTCACCGCCGAGGTGAGTGTCTCCAGAAGTTGCTAGCACTTCAAATACGCCGTCGCCTACTTCGAGAATAGATACGTCGAAAGTACCGCCACCTAAGTCAAATACGAGGATGGTTTCGTTGCTCTTTTTATCTAACCCGTAAGCTAAAGCTGCTGCTGTAGGTTCGTTAATAATCCGCAGCACTTCTATACCGGCAATTTTTCCTGCGTCTTTCGTAGCTTGGCGCTGGGAGTCGTTGAAGTAAGCGGGAACAGTAATTACCGCTTGGGTAACAGTTTCGCCGAGGTATTTGCTGGCGTCTTCTACGAGTTTGCGGAGAACTTGTGCAGAAATTTCTTCTGGGGCAAATTGCTTGCCGCGGGCGGGACAGTCCAGTTTGAGGCTGTTGCCGACTTTGAGGACTTTGTAGGAAACTTCAGTGGTTTCATGGGCTACTTCATCAACCCGACGCCCGATAAACCGTTTTACTGAGTAAAAGGTGTTTTCGGCGTTCATCACGGCTTGACGCTTGGCGATTTGTCCGACAAGTTGATCGCCATTTTTAGCATATGCTACTACAGAAGGTGTGGTGCGACCCCCTTCGGCGTTGGCTATGACGGTGGGTTTGCCGCCTTCCATAACTGCGACGCAGGAGTTTGTCGTACCTAAGTCAATTCCAACTACTTTTCCCATAGGGGTGTTCCGGCTCCAATCTCTACAAAATTTTGGTGTTTTATCTGTGCGATAGTCTGGTTATTCAGGACTGCGATTTTACCTCGCGGTTTACGGGTAGTGAGTCCTGCTTTAATACAGTCTTCGATAGGGTGCTGATCTCTATACTGCGGGCGGTAGACCTTGCGATGAAGGGGTATTTACCGAACCTGTTGGGGGACGGTTGCATCCGTGAGGCTTGCACCGCTACAGTTGTTGACTGCTTTTCTTTACTCTTCCCAATGTACGGTGTGCGATGGATTCGGGTATTGTGGCAAACCGTATACGTTGTGTTGTATTTGCCGTCTTTGTTGTATAAATTTTGTTTGGTTGGTATGGGCGATCGGTTTTTTGACTTCAAATCAGGTTTAATATCAATTCTGAAAAGGGACACGGCAATGCCCTGTCCCTACCCGTTTACTTCCAGGCTGTGCCTGGGAAGGAATATTTATTGAGGGAGAGCCTCAATTCCACCTCCTGGGAATCTCGGAAAATTCAATAATTTTCCCGCTTTTCATTGCTATTTTTTACCGATCAGCAGAGCTGCTGGAAAGTAACTCAGAGCTTCACCAATTGCCAACGTACCGTTACTTTCTACCGCCTGATTTGTAATTGCATCTTTCCAAACCGACGGCATTTGCTCGGATAATTTCAAATTAGTATCTTTCCAGACTTGTTTGCCGATCGGCATTTCTTCCGGTTTGACAATTCCCGTCAAAAACCGGGGAGCAATGACAATAACGGTAGTCTCTCCAAAGCTTCTGGCAAAGGCAACAACATTATCTTTAAACGTGCCAACTGCTTGCAGGGGCAGATAGTCGCCTGATTGAAAAACTTGCAAGTATTTTTTTCTCGCGTCTAGCGCTCTTGCCGTCAAAAACAACTTAATTCTAGCGTCTTCTCGCGTCGCAATCAAATCTTCAACCAGTTGCAAAATATCCGTCTGAGCTTGCTCTTTAATTTCCCGCAAAACCTCGATTCTGCGCTCAAAATCAACGGGACGGCGGTTATCAGGATCGACGTGGCTTAAATCCCAGAATTCCGTCCCTTGATAAATGTCGGGAACGCCCGGAGCCGTGATTTTCAGCAGCGTTTGAGATAAAGAATTGAAAATTCCGTAATTAGCTACTTTTTTGCAGAAAGGTATAAATTTGTTGAGAAACTGATTTTGTTCCGAAGGTTCGAGAACGCTATCGACAAAGGTCATAAAACCAGCTTCGTAGTCGTTATCCGGTCTCAGCCAAGCCGTATAAACTTTTGCTTCACGGACAGCTTTAATCACATAATCTTTCAGGCGATCGACATAATCGGTGTTTTCAATTCCCTCAAACGGAAAACTGCCTAGCAGAGTTTGGTACAGGAAGTATTCGTCATTAGTATCTGGAACCATTCGATTCACAAAGTTGACTTTCTTAGAAGAGTTTACCTCTCTCCAAGACCTGACTTGCTGTTCCCATTCATCGGGAATTTCTGACAAAACGTTTATTCTGGCTCGCACATCTTCGCCGCGTTTGGTATCGTGGGTAGCTGTGGCATTCATTTTGTGCGGCCAAGCGACTTGCTGTTGTTTGTTGAACTCGTGAAAATCTCCCAGCGACACGCCAAACTGACTGGGATTTCCTCCCACTTCGTTGAGGGATAAAAGCCGATAGTAGACGTATAAAAGCGTGTCTTCAACGCCTTTTGCCATTAATGGGCCTGTCAACTGCTGGAGTTTCATTACGAAGTGCCTGCGCTGCTCTTTTTGTTCTGGTGTTAGAGTTTCTTCTTCTTCGAGCAACAGCACCGTTTCGATAAAGTTAAGTTCCTTGAGGAGTCGCGGTACTTGTTCTTTGGCATGGGCGATCGCATATTTTACGTAAGTGCGATCGGACTCTCTCAAACCATCTTGATTGATGTAAGTTCGGTAGACTGGAAAAATCGTCAAAACTGCCGCCAATGCTTTTTCCAAACCGGGACGAGTAAAGTCGTTTCCCTGTCTCGATTGACCTGATATATTCTTCAAAAGTTGAGCTAGATTGTCTACATCTCCAGCCAAGTTTTTCTCAACAATCAGCCCTTTTTTATCTAAAAACAACTGTTCGTAAGGAACATTTAAGCGAGTAAATCTCTGATAGATTTCGCTAAATTGCTGCTCGCGATCGCACCGACAAAAAACGCCGTTTACGTAATTCAAAAAGTCGTAGCCGCTAGTTCCCTCAATCGGCCAATATGACGGCAAATCTTCTTCGTGTTCCAGAATCTTTTCAACAGTAATATAAGTGTCTCCGATTTTCTCCCGGAGCCGTTTCAAATATTCTGTGGGGTCGTAAAGTCCATCGATGTGGTCTATTCTCAATCCAGTAAACTTTCCCTCATCAACCATGTCGAATATCAGAGCATGGTTTTTGTGAAAAACTTTAATCTCTTCAACTTTTACCGAAATAAGTTCGTTGACTGTAAAAAACCTTCGGTAGTTAATTTCTTCTGCCCCCACTTTCCAGAAAGACAGACGGTAAAACTGCTCGGAAAGCAAATCGTCTAGCAAATTAAAGCTTTCGGGATTTCCCTTTTCTCCGTTAAAAACTTTGATATTTTCATCTATAAATTCCTGCACAATGGGATTTTGATTGTAGAGTTCCCACAGCAGTCCTTTGACAAAAGCTATCTGATCGTATCGGGTTTTACCTTTAGTTTCTGAAGGTGTATTTTTAATTAAATAAAGAATCCCTAAAAACTTGATAAAATCTGGATGGCGTCTGCCTAACTCCCTAGCTAAATGCCCCAAATTATGACTGATAAATTTAGCATAAGATTCAATTCTTACTGGCAATTGTAAACTATAATAATTGATGGTCAGCCCAATCTCGCTGTATTTGAGTTGAATCTCGCCATTTTCCAGACACTCTCCATAAAAATTGCCCAGCAGCGGAGCCAGCACTCGACCCCTGAGATGTTCGTAAGCGTGATTCCATTCAATATCAAAGTAATCGAAATAGTCGGAATCCGGCCCGTGTTCCAATACGTCTAACAGCAGCAAGTTTTGAGTGTCGTAAGCCATGTGATTCGGAACAATATCTTGCAACCATCCCATGTTCCGTTTCTTGATTTCGTATGTGAGGGCTTCAAAATTTTCTGATGTTCCCAAATCGGGATTGATCTGATTTGAGTCAACGACATCGTATCCGTGAGAGCTGCCTTTTCTGGCTTTAAATATTGGTGAAGCGTAAAGGTCGGTAATTCCTAAATCTTCCAGATAGCTAAGGATTTGTTTGGCGGCTTCAAAGTTAAAACCTCCATGAAATTGAATCCGATAAGTTGTTGTGGGAATTCTCATCATGTTAATTTTACTCCTGGTTTTTTAGGGTTTTCTCTTTTAATATAGGAGGCAGAGCCTCCTCTACTGCATTCCCAGGCAGAGCCTGGGAATGAGAGAGGCTCTGCCTCCCGTTTCTTGTTCCTAGGCAGAGCTTAGGAACGCCTGTATTTGAGGCTCTGCCTCGACTTTTAATTATTCTAATTCGTAAAGTGCGAAACTCTGCGGTTTAACGATCAATTTTTGCTCTGCATTTATTTTTTCAGGCAAGCTAGAACCTGAACCCATCCATTTTTCATCAGCCGAGTCTAAAATTTTGTGACCGTTGCCTTGGGGCAGTGCAGCCGTAAAAGCTACATCTTGCGTGTTGAAGTTTAGAATGCAGAAGAGCTGGCTGTCATCTGTCCAGCGACGTAGAAATAAGATTTTTTCCGCTTCAATGCTGGATACTTCTAGACTGTTTTTGTCGAGTTTTTTAAGGGCTGGTATTGTCCGCCGCAGTTGAATCAGATGTTGATGCCATTCCCAAAGGATTTTGTGTTTGCCTTCGGTTTGTTTTTCCCAGTTTAACTTACACTTATGGAAAGTCTCAGGACTCTGGGGGTCGTGAAACTCGCCTCTGCCTTCAAAGATTTTAAATTCTTGTTGTTTGTCTTTGCGGATAGCTTCAATTAAGTTTTCGTCCGAGTGGGAAACGAAGTAAAAAAACGGTGCTTCTTCTCCGTATTCTTCTCCCATAAAAAAGAAGGGAATGTAGGGAGAAATTAAGACTGTGCCGGCTGCAAGTTTCAATCCTTCAAAGTCAACTATTTTGGATAGTCTGTCTCCCAAAATGCGGTTGCCGATTTGGTCGTGGGTTTGGGCAAACACCAGAAATTTATGACCCGGTTCATCCTTAACAGAATTGCCGTGTCTCCGCTTTCTGTGGGGGGCGTACTGGCCGGAGTAAACAAAGCTTTCTTTGAAGGCTTTTTCTAAGTGTTCGCACTTGCCGAAATCTTGGTAGTATCGGTCGTCTTCTCCGGTGAGCAAGGCGTGCAGTGCGTGGTGGAAATCATCGCACCATTGAGCGTCTAATCCGAAGCCACCGAGTTCTTTGGGACGTACAGTGCGGACATCATTTAAGTCACTTTCGGCTATTAAGTAAAGTTTTCGTCCTAGCTCTTGGGAAATATCGGCTGTGGCATCGGATAGTTCTTGTAAAAAAGGTCTTGCACCTACTTCAAATATTGCTTGAATTGCATCTAATCTCAGGGCATCGATGTGATAGTCTCGAAACCAGTAGAGGGCGTTTTCAATAAAGTAGTTGCGTACGCCGTCGCTGTAGGCATCGTCGAAGTTGAGGGGGTCTCCCCAAACTGAGCCGTATTTTGAGGTAAAGTAGGGGCCGAAGTCCCTGAGATAATTTCCTTCGGGGCCGAGGTGGTTGTAAACTACATCGAGAATTACTGAAATACCATGTTCGTGGCAGGCATTGACGAGTGTTTTGAAGCCTTGGGGGCCGCCGTAGGAGTTTTGAACGGCGTAGGGATATACGCCGTCATATCCCCAGTTTCGCTCGCCAGGAAATTGGGATACTGGCATTATTTCGATGGCGTTGATTCCCAATTCTTTAAGTTGTTTTAGCTGGGGAATTATTGCTTCAAATGTTCCGGCTTGGGTGAATGTGCCGACGTGCAGTTCGTAGATAATCATTTCGGCTAGTGGCACGCCTTGCCAATTTCTGTCAGTCCAAGTAAAGATACTTTCATCTATTACTTGCGACGGAGCGTGTACGCCTTGGGGTTGATATTTTGACGCTGGGTCTGGTCGCTCAGTTTTTCCTTCGATTTGGTAAGTGTAAAGGGTTCCTGGTTCGATGTCTGTAGCTGTGGTTTGCCAATAACCTTCTGCCGATTGTTGCAGGGGTATGAGGCGTTTGTTTGGGGAAACAATTTGGACTGCGATTTGTTTGACGGTGGGCGCCCAAACGGTGAATTCACATTGGTTATTGCCGAGGTAATTTGCTCCTATCTTCACTTTGAGCTGTTCTCCTTATAAAATAGGTTGGTAGTTCGATCGCCCGACGCGCCATCAAATGCTTTGCCCTTAACGTTCAGCGCCTGTTTAGACGGTAATATTACTTAATATAACAAACAACTAACTTTAGACAGAGGCATCAAAGGCAAAAATTGTGTAATGGGCAAAATTAGCGGTTGGTTGTGTCTAAATTAGAGCATGAATCCGCACGGGGGCGATCGCCAAATTAACGGCCTGGAAGCGTTAATATTTCTGGTTGATATCATGTCGAAAATCTACCTAAAGGTAGGTCGAAAATCAGCGCGAGTGTGGACTTTATGGTTATGGCTTTTGGACGGGAAATCTGCTGCAATCTCGACTCAGCGGAGTCTCGGGAGTGGTTGGTCACAAACGGGATCGGCGGTTACGCTAGCGGGACGATCGCAAATCTCCTCACCCGCCGCTATCACGGCTTGCTGATAGCCGCCCTCAAACCCCCGCTGGGACGCACTTTGATGCTGGCCAAGCTGGACGAGACGGCGGTGTATCACGATCGCGCCTATCCGCTTTATACAAACCGCTGGGCCGACGCGACGATGGAACCCCACGGCTACAAATACATCGAAAGCTTTCACCTAGAAGGCACGACGCCTGTTTGGAGGTTTGCTCTCGCCGACGCTATCCTGGAAAAGCGGATTTGGATGCAGCAAGGTGCTAACACAACATATATTCAATACCGCTTGCACCGCGCCTCACAACCGATCGCCCTCGCTGTCAAAGCCCTAGTCAACTACCGCGACTACCACCACACGACGAGCGCCGGTGACTGGCAGATGAGCCTAGAAACCTTGGAACGCGGGGTTTGCGTGACTGCATTTCCCAAGGCTGCACCCCTGTATTTGCTGACAGATGCCACACCAGAGGCCAAATTTCGAGTCTCTGCGCCCTTATACAATTGGCATTACGGATTTGACCTAGCAGCCGAAAAGCGCCGCGGATTGGATTGCTGCGAGGATCACTTGCAGGCGGCGACTTTTCACATGACGATCGCACCGGGAAGTTCTCTCACATTGATAGCCAGCACCGAGAAAAATCCCGAACTCAACGGCGGTACAGCTTTAGAATCGCGTCACACTTATGACCAACAACTGCTGCACAACTGGTCAAAAGTGAGCGCATCTCCCGACTGGATCAATCGCTTAGTGCTCGCCGCCGACCAATTTATCGTCAGCCGCCCGCTACCGGAGGAACCCGAAGGCAAAACGATCATCGCCGGATATCCCTGGTTCAGCGACTGGGGGCGCGATACGACGATCGCCCTGCCCGGTCTCACAATCTGTACCGGGCGATCGGAAATTGCGCGATCGATTTTGCGGACATTTGCGCGGTATGTCGATCGGGGGATGCTGCCGAACCGCTTCCCGGATGCGGGCGGCGAACCGGAATACAACACCGCAGACGCCACCCTGTGGTACTTTGAGGCAATTCGCGCTTATATCGATGCCACGGGGGACGACAAACTTTTGAGCGAACTCTGGCCTACTTTATGTGAGATTGTTGATTGGCACATACAGGGAACTCGGTATAACATCCGCGTAGATCCCGATGACGGTTTAATCTACGCGGGCGAAACCGGCGTGCAACTGACTTGGATGGACGCGAAAATCGGCGATTGGGTGGTGACGCCTCGGATTGGTAAGCCGATCGAACTCAGCGCGCTTTGGTACAATGCTATACAAGCTATGGCAAGTTTTGCTCGAAAACTGGGCAAGCCTCACAATGAATACCAGCAATTGGGCGATCGAACAGCCGCCGGATTCCCTCGCTTCTGGAACGCCTCAACCGGTTACTGTTACGACGTTCTAGACGGCCCCGACGGACACGATAGCTCCCTGCGGCCCAACCAAATATTCGCCGTATCCTTGCCCCTAGACTCGATTCCTCCTCACTCCGCCAACTCATTGTCAGCGGGGATGCGCCAAGAAACCCGCTATACACCGTTACTGACGCCCATCCAGCAGCGCGGCGTGGTGGACGGCTGCGCCCAACAGCTTCTAACTTCTCACGGCCTCCGCAGCCTCTCGCCGCAGCACCCGCAGTATCGCGGCGCATACGGAGGCAACCAATTGCAGCGCGACAGTGCCTACCACCAGGGTACAGCTTGGGGCTGGCTGATTGGCCCGTTTGTCTTGGCGCACTTGCACGTATACAAAGACCCAGGACAAGCTCGCGAATTCCTCCAACCGATGACACATCATATAATGAGCGGCGGAGTTGGCAGTCTGGGCGAAATTTTTGAGGGCGACGCCCCCCACTCGCCCCGAGGCTGCACGGCTCAAGCTTGGACTGTGGCTGAGGTGCTGCGGGCTTGGTTGGCAATTAATACTGTGGGTGTTTAAATGGGGAATGTTATGTTTGGTGGAAAAAGAGATTTATGGCATTATTATTAGCGGGCGATATTGGCGGAACAAAGACGATTTTGCGCTTGGTGGAAAGGACTGTTAACGGTGAAATGAACGCTCTTTACGAGTTTCGCTATCCGAGCGGGGAGTTCCCTGATTTAGTACCGATGGTGCGGCAGTTTTTGACGGAAGCTGCTATTAAGTTAAATTTTGCACCACAACCTGAAAAAGCTTGTTTTGCGATCGCCGGGCCGGTAGTCAACAACAGTGCAAAACTGACTAATTTGCCTTGGGTGCTGGAAGCAAAGCGTCTGGAACAAGAATTAGGAATATCCCGCGTCAGTTTAATTAATGATTTTGTTGCGGTTGGCTACGGCGTTTGGGGTTTGGACGATCGAGATTTGCACGTTTTGCAAGTAGGAAAACCCCGCCAACACGATCCAATTGCTGTGATTGGTGCGGGTACTGGTTTGGGAAATTGTTTTGCAATTCCCGAAGCAAATGGCATCAGAGTTTTTTCTTCGGAAGGGGGACACGGTGACTTTGCCCCTCGCTCGGAGTTGGAGTTTCAATTGCTGAAATATTTGTTAGCAAAACACGACATTCAAAGAATATCGATCGAGCGTGTAGTTTCGGGACAAGGGATTGTTTCAATTTACCAGTTTTTGCGGGACAGAAAGTTCGCTCCTGAATCGCCGGAGGTAGGGGAAGTTATCAAAAAATGGGAGTCAGAAATCGGTAAAAGCGAGAAGAGTGTCGATCCGGGGGCGACAATTGCACAGGCGGCACTCAAAAAGTGCGATCTGCTTTCGGAACAAACAATGCAAATGTTTGTAGAAGCTTACGGCGCTGTGGCGGGAAATCTGGCTGTGACACTTTTACCTTACGGCGGTTTGTACGTAGCTGGCGGCATTGCTGCTAAAATTTTGCCGCTGATTCTAGAAGGGGGTTTTATGCGAGCTTTTAGGCACAAAGGCCGGATGGATTCGCTGTTAGAAATGATGCCAGTTCGATTGGTTTTGAATGATAATGTAGGGTTAATTGGAGCGGCGGTTTGTGCAGCAGGTCTTTAGTTAATAATTGTATGGTGCGTCAGCTTTCAGCTTATAAATTTTTGAATAAATAATGCTCTGCTGACGCACCCTACTTAGCTATAATTATGTCATCTTCAAAATCTTCTCAGCAGCACCTTCAGATACAGGCATTACCGATAACCGATTACCTTTCCTCACCACCCAAATCTCATCAGCGCTAAACTTTTGTTTCAGTTCATCCAAAGATATTAATTTAGCAAACTCCTCAACAAACTCCACTTTCACAGTTTGCCAGCGAGGAGCATTTAACTGCGATTTAGTATCGTAATATTCGCTATTTATATCGAACTGAGTCGGGTCAGCAATCTCAGTCTCAACGACGCGCACCAACCCAACTATTCCCGGAATTTTAGTATTGGAATGGTAAAAAAATACTAAATCTCCCCGACTCATTGCTCGCAGAAAATTGCGAGCTTGATAGTTGCGAACGCCGTCCCAAGTACAAGTGCGATCGCTCTTCAAGTCGGCAATACTGTAAACATCCGGTTCCGACTTCATCAGCCAATAATTCATAAAATATCCTTCCGCTTCTGCAACCATAGAGTCAACATCAAATAAACAAAAATATGCACGCACAAAATACCCCAGTTCAAACCCAAATTTTCCCATGTTGGATCGTAAACCGGAGTAGGCTCAAACGGCTGAGGAAGGGTACCCCCATCCGGCAATGTAGTAGGCGCGGGAACCATCCCATTCACATTAACTAAAGAGCCGTAAGCACCCACAGACCAGCGGCTTAACATCAGCCAAGAAAACTTGCTCGCCGCACCTTCCATCTTAAACAAAACTCCAGAAAAAATAATTTGAGGCAGCAATAAGAGAGGCAAAGCGCTGTTAGCTTGAGAGCTATTTTTAACAATCGCGGAAACGACTAATCCGAGACTTATGCAGCTCATTAAAGTTAGGAATGTGGTAATACTTGCTCCCAGAGACCAGGAAATAAAACTCGGTTCTGGGGATTTAAACGCACTCAGAATAACTCCTACCATTAACAGCGTTTGCAATACTGCCAAACCAGAAAGTATGAAAAACTTTGAACCCAAATAAGCAAACAATCCTAAATTTACCAAACGTTCGCGCAAATAAATAGCAGATTCTTTAACAATTTCTTGGAGAGAAGTTGCCAGCCCCACCCAAATAGCCGCGCAAGTAAATACAAATAAAACTCTGAGGGCTAAAGGTGCTAAAGTTGCCTCCGGTGCGCCAATTAACGGGTCTTTATCTCTGACCGCTAGCCGCAGCAAACTAATGCCGATCGGAGCCGTTAAAAGAGCTAAACTCAAGTTAACTAAGTCGCGGGAAACGAGTTGAAAATAGCGCTGGGCAAGCAAAACGAGTTGTTTGACAAAAGATTGAGATTTTGGTGCAGAAGGTGCTGAAGGTATTTGTGCATTAGCCTGGCCTGTGCTGAAGTGGTTGACAATATAGCGCTGATAGTAGGGAGATTTGTTAAACTTTTCTGCCCAGCTTTGAAGGTTAGTTTCTCCTGTTTCTAATTCGTTGTAAATGTCTGCAAAATCACTTGTTTTGACATCGAAAAAATCCAGCGCTTCCCTGGGCGGGCCGAAGTAACAAAGGCGTCCGCCGCGACCCATAAACACAATACGATCGCACATCGTGATATTTGCCGTCGCGTGAGTCACCAGAATCACCGTCCGGCCTTGATTTGCCAACTTTCGCAGCAGTTGCATCATCTTCTTATCCAAACCCGGATCGAGTCCTGAAGTCGGTTCGTCTAAAAAGAAAAGTTTCGGATCTGCTAACAGTTCGACTCCGATGCTGACCCGCTTCCGCTGTCCGCCGCTAAGCTGTTTTACCCAAGCCTTGCGGCGGTGAGTCATTTCAATATCTTCTAAAGTTTTTGCGACTACCTGCTGGACATCTGTATCGGGAGGTAAGCGCAATTGAGCTGCATAACTCAAGACTTCTTCTACTGTTAAATCTGCGTGTACAATATCATCTTGAGGCACGTAACCGATTTGATTGCGGTAAATATTGAAGTTTTGGCGCAGGTTGTCGCCATTGAGAAACACAGCGCCGTTAGTAGTTTTTTCAATGCCTAAAAGCGTCCGCATTAAAGTAGATTTGCCAGCGCCGCTACCGCCGACTAAAGCCACAAACTGCCCCGGTTCGATCGCCAAAGTGATGTTATCCAAACGCTTCGGAATCACCAGACTGTCAGCATCCAAACGAATTTGATGGCCGGAGTCTTGCATCTGCAACTCACCGCTGCGGTAAGTTAGAGTAAACGGGCCGATCCGAATTGCATCTCCCTCGGACAACTGTACAGAATTTGTCACTCGCTGACCGTTAACCAAAACTCCGTTAACGCTGTGGTCTCGCAAAATATAATTACCGCGGCTGTCTTGGTCGATTGTGGCGTGGCGTCTAGAAACCAGCGGCGCATCTAATTGCAGCGAAGCGTTTGGATCGCGGCCCAACAAAACCGACCGATTCTTAAGAAGAAGTGACTGCTTGCTAGGGACAGCAACCTGATTCGCCAGCGGATTAAAATAACTCAGCAAAATTTGATTTTGAGGATCGAGACCGATTTTAATTTCTGTACCGTTTTTCAGACAATAACCGTCATTGGGAGTGATGCGAGTGCGATCGACAAATAAGCCATTAGTGCTCGGCCGCTGCCCGTCACCGTCGTAAATCCAGTAATTATCCCCAATTTGGCGCAAAACACCGTGAATCCCGGAAACTGCCCGCCAAGCATCGGGAATCACTAAATCAGCACGAGTGCGATCGCGCCCCAATACGTGCTGCTGCTGTTTTAACTCTAACTGTAAAACCTCCCCTTGATTGCTTAATACTATATAAGGTCGATCGCTTAAAGCAGTCAGTTGTCCTATATTGCCTGTCATACTTCAATCGCGGTTTTTGCACTCACTTTTGTCAGCATATCAAAAGTAAGGCAACAATCCACTTATATTAAGCAAACCTATTTGGCAACAACCGACAAACTGCGAAGCCGATTAATTGCCGCCGCCAATTCAAACCGTCGAAACATGGCAAAATCCCCTTCAGGAAAAGGCGATAAAATATCCATCCCCTGCGCGTCAATATCTGCCATCACCAAATCTATGATTTCCGACAAAGTGCGTTTCCCGTCCATGTATTGCTGCTTAGCATAAACCATTGCCGCAGCGATCGCCCTTAACTGTCCGCTGTCCACAATTTGCTCAACAGCACCCAAATCAATATCCTCAGTTCCAAACGCCAATTCATCAACATCCCGCATCTTCACCCGCACATCTCGCCGTCCCCGACTCGGATCTAAACTAGCAGGAATCGGCACTCTTTGAGTAATCTCACCAAAATTTTCTCCCCCTTCAGCAGCGCGGCTAGTCGAGTATTTTTTAGAAATTTCTTTAGCTTTTTTAGTCACATTATATGCGTGAAATTTATCCATTGAAATCACAGTATCTGCCACATCAAAATAATCGCCACTTCCCCCCATTATTAAAATAGTCGATACGCCATAATCTGCATACAATTCTCTCACTTTATCAATAAACGGTGTAATCGGTTCCTTATCCTTAGCGATGAGTTCCTGCATTCGGCGATCGCGAATCATGAAATTCGTCGCCGCCGTATCCTCATCCACCAATAAAATAGGCATTCTCCCCACTTCCAAAGCCTCAATAATATTAGCAGCTTGCGACGTGCTACCGCTCGCATTTTCAGTATAAAATTGTGCAGTATCTCTACCTTGCGGCAAGTGGTTAATAAAAGGCGAAATATCAACTCCCGCCACACTTCTGCCATCTTCCGCTCTAATTTTAACCGCCGCAGGATTAGTCACCACAAATTCCCGACCATCTCCCGGAATTCGGTTGTAAACTCCCAACTCGATGGCCCTGAGTAAAGTAGATTTGCCGTGATAGCCGCCTCCAACAACCAAAGTAATGCCAGCGGGAATACCCATACCGGAAATCAAACCGCGATTCGGACAATTAAACTCAACTTTTAATGACGGCGGCGACTGAAAAGCCACAGCATTATTTAACAAAGGGCGCTCGTCAACACCCGTGCGGCGGGGCAAAATAGAACCGTCAGCCACAAACGCAACTAATCCTTTTTCAGCTAACTGTTCCCGCAGCCAGTCAGCATCTTCTACAGTTTCAACGTGACGGCGACATTCAGCCGCATTTAAGTGAGAATATTTGAGAGAATTGCTAACAATTTGGGGAATATCTTCGCACAGCATTTCAGCAGCTTGTCGCCCTAAGATACTGCGCCCTCCCGCTGGAAGTCCGACGGCAAACCGCAGTTCAACTCCTCCTAAATCTGCCATATCGGATGTATTTGACGAAATGATAAATGCGGAAGTTCGCTCTAAAACTTCTTGTCCGAAGCGAGTCACTGCAATCATACCACTTTTCCCAGTGCCACGTTTGCTGCTGATGCTGTGTGCTGCTCGGTCAAACTGCCGAGTCAGGTAATCTCGCAGGGCTATTTCTCGACTGCGAGAGTTGAAAAGTTCGCGGGGAATTTGAGCAATGTTGGGGGGAACTATGACTCTAAATTTACTGGGAGAAGCAAACGGATCTCCCTGCACGTAATCAATAATTAATGTGAATTCAGAAAAGTCGTAGTTACCTTGAATGTCTTTGTAGGCTTTGTAGCCTCGATTGTCTAGTTGCAGTAAATGCCGTTGCAGGCTTTCTTTCTTAATCATTGGTTATTACTGGAGTTTAGACTAAGAAAAGCTGGCTCAGTTAGAAACTGAGGCATAAAAAATCAATTGGGCAGCCAAATATA